>CBDUSX010000036.1:0-16249 GCA_965369935.1 uncultured bacterium | reverse complement strand
CTCATCAAGCTCCTGCCCTTCAACCTGCTGCCATCCTCCTTCGAGGATTAGAACCCTGCTCTGCCGCCGTATTTCTCTTCGCTGCTCAGCGCGCCGCCGCCAGTTCCGGCTCGAAGAGCCTCTTGCCGCCCTTGCGGTAGTCGCCGATTCTGCGCTGGGCCTCGGGAGAGGCCAGCCAGTTAATCAGCACCATCGCCTCCCGGTAGCGGGCGTGGGGGTGCCGTTTCGGGTTCACCGCCATGGCCGAGTAGGTATTGCGCAGGGAAGGCTCGTGGATCGAATGCACGCGCAACTCCAGCCGGGCGCGGAAGGCCAGGAAGGTTCCCTCGTCGGAAAGCACGTAGGCCTGCTTTTCGTTGGCGATGATCAGTGTGCGTCCCATGCCCTGTCCCACCTCCTGATACCACGCCCCCCGCGGCGCAACGCCCGCCGCCTGCCACAGTTCGACTTCCTTGCTGTGGGTGCCGGACTTGTCGCCGCGGGAAACGAACGTCACCCCCGCGGCGGCGATGCGGCCCAACGCCGCGAGAACGCCTTTCGCCTCCGCCGTGCGGGCGGGGTCGGCGGGCGGCCCCAGCAGCACGAAGTAATTGTGCATCAGGGTGCGCCGCTTGACGAAGGCGCCTTTCTTCACGTAGGCCAACTCGGCCCGCGGGGCATGCACCATCACGAGATCCACGTCACCCGCATCGCCCATGCGCAGGGCCTTGCCCGTGCCCACGGCGATCACGTGCACGCGCAGCCCGGAGAACTTCTCGAAGGGCGGCATGAGCTCGTCCAGCAGGCCGGAGTTCTGGGTGCTGGTGGTGGTGGCCATGCGCAATGCCTCCGCCGCGGATGCGCCCGAGGCAATGCACAGCCCGGCCACCAGCCAGGCAATCAGGGCGGCCGGTGCCCGGCGGCAAAGGGGAGAAAGAAGAGTCATTGCGTTAAATCCTTACATATGAGTGCGTCTGGTATATCGCTGGGCCGGCGGCCTGCAATCGCGGCAAGCAAGCAGCGTGGCGGATCATTGCACATTCTCCGCAGAATTGTGGCAGAGAATTGTGGCACTATGGGGCCGGCCGGCGCGTATAATTAACAATCCTCCAAAAAACGCTGGCCGCCGGCTGCGGCCCGGCGCGTGGATCAAACTTCCGGAGCAGCATGGAAAAGTCTCCGCTCGACGATCTCAGTTTTTTCAAATTCCCGGACCTCACGTCGGATGTCGTGCAGAACATCGCCGTGCTGTTCGTCGCCATCGCGCTCTCGGTCGTGCTGACGCTCGTCGCCCAGCGTTTGCTGAACAGGTTCCAGTCCGGCTCCCAATTCAGACGGTTGCTTCAGAAGACGGCGAGGGGATCGGGCCTGCCGTCCGGGCAGAAAGCCATGTTGGAGCGGCTGCTGTCTATTTCTTCCGCGGTCAGCTCGGAAAAACTGCTCGCCGATGCTGAGGCGTACGAGGACGCAGTGAGGCGGGCGGCGGACAACGCGCCCTCCGAGCAGCTCGCCGATCTGGGCGGCCTGCGCCGGGTGTTTCACCTCAACGTGATGAATCCGGCGCTGGAATTCGTGTCCACCCGCCAGTTGCTGCCCGATCTTCCCCTGCGGCTGGTGGCGACGGTATCGGGCGAGAAGCTGGATTTGTACTGTTCCCTGCTCGACATTGACGAGCAATTTCTCTACTTCGATTTCCAATATGACGAGGAGATTTATCTCCTGCTGGAACAGGCGGCGCAGGCGATCCTGATCTACTGGCGGGAGGGCGAGGGGGAAACCGTGTTCCAGCTGCTTCCGGAACGGGTGACGGCGGAGGAGTCCGCCGCGATCTTCCGTGCGCCGCATGCCTTTCGCGATTCGGACATCGCCCAGCGGGTGGATTTCCGGCTTTCGGTGGATTTGCCCTTGCGCTACGTCTATTATCAGCGCGAAGCCCTGCGCAAGGTGCGGCTCAAGCAGCCTGCCGGCGCGGGGAAACAGGAGGGAGAGGGCCGGCTGGTGGATTTAAGCTTCGGAGGCGCGGCCTTTTTGGCTGCCTCTTCCCTGGCTGCGAACGGGTTTGCGCAGTTGAGCTTCACGATTCAGAAGCAGCCCGTACAACTCATGCTGGAAGTGCTTTCCAGCCTGAGCTATGCGGACGGCACGGCATTGGTCAGGGGCAGGCTGCGCGGCAGCCGGGAGGAAGGCCGGGCGGTGCTCAACAGATACCTGGCCAGGCAGCAGATCACGCGCTTGCGGGAAAAGGGAATTTTCCGCTTCAAGGCGGGAGGCAAGGGCGGGCCCGCGAGGAAACGGTAGGGCGAATTCGGGGGGATGCAATGACAGTGCAGGGATTCAGCGTTTACGACATGCTGCGCAGGAGCTCGGGCGCATTCGGGGGCCGGCCGGCGATCATCCACGAGGGCAAGGCCGTCACCTACCGGGAATTCCTGGAGCGGGTGGATGCGTTGGCCACCGGACTTGCGGGCCATGACTTGAGCAAGGGCGAGCGCGTGTGCATCCTGGCTCAGAACGAGCCGGCCTACCTGGAGCTATATGGCGCGTGCGCCAAGCTGGGGCTGTTGGCCTATCCAGTCAACTGGCGGCTCACGTCCGAGGAGATCGAGCGCATCGTGGAGCGCGCCGCGCCCCGCATGATGGTGGTGGACGAGGCCTCCCTGAATCTGGTGGCCGACTGGCCGGCGAAAAAGAATTCCATTCCCCTCTGGGTCCAGTTCGGGGCCACGCCCGGGGAAGGCTTCACGCCCCTGGACAGCCTCTACGTTTCCTCCGCTGCCGGGGCGCCGCCGCCGGTGGATGGGGACGACCCCTTCCTGGTGATCTCCACCGCGGCGGTGGACATCATCCCGCGGGGGGCGGTGCTGACCCACGGCAACATCCTGGCTTCCAACATGCAGAGCATCGCCCTGCTGGGCTTCGACGAGCGGGATTGCAACCTGCTGGCCCTGCCCCTGTTCCACATCGCGGCTCTGGGCAATGCCCTGGCCCTCATGCACGCCGGGGGCGCCAACGTGGTGGTGCCGCGCTTCGACGCCGCGGAGGCGGTGTCGCTGATAGACGCCCACAAGGTCACCGTGGTTTCGAGCTTTCCCCCGGTGCTGGCCGGGCTGCTGGACGCGGCCAAGGAAGCCGGCTCCAAGCTGCCCAGCCTGAAGCACGTCACCGGCCTGGAAGGGCCGGAGGTGATCGCCCGCCTGGAGGCGGAAACTTCCGCCCGCTTCTGGATCGGCTTCGGGCAGTCGGAAACCTCCGGCTTCGTGACCCTGCAGCCCGCCTCCGAGCGTCCGGGGGCCGCGGGCAAGGTGGGGCCGCTGTGCCGAATCAAGCTGGTGGACGACGAGGAGGCCGAGGTGCCCCCCGGCACGCCGGGGGAAATCCTGGTGCGCGGGCCGCTGGTGATGCGGGAATACTACGCCCAGCCCGACGTGACGGAACAGACCTTCCGGGGCGGCTGGCACCACACAGGCGACCTGGGCATCTTCGACGGGGAAGGCTATCTCACCTACGCCGGCCGCAAGCCGGAAAAAGAACTCATCAAGCCCGGCGGGGAAAACGTCTACCCCGCCGAGGTGGAGGCGGCCATCATGGAGATGGAAGGCGTCTCCGCCGTGTGCGTGTTCGGCGTGCCGGACGAGCAGTGGGGGGAGGCCATCAAGGCCGTGGTGGAAGCATCGGGAGCCAGCGCGGAGGAGGTGATCGAACACGTGGGGGGCCGCATCGCCCGCTTCAAGCGCCCCAAATGGGTGGAGTTCACCGATGCGCTTCCCAGAACGGACTCAGGCGAAGTGGACCGCAAGGCGGTGAAGGAAAAATGGGGTGCCGCGGGCTAGCGGGACGCGGGGAAGGGACGGCTCAGACCTGCCCCAGCAGGATGGTCTCCTCGCGCCGGGGGCCGGTGGAGACGAGCAGGGTCGGCACGCCAACGAGCTCGGAGAGCCGCTCCAGATAGGCACGCGCGGCCTGGGGGAGTTTCCCGTAATCCGTGATGCCCTCGATGGGGGTGTTCCAGCCGGGCATTTCCTCGTACACCGGGGTCAGCCCGCCGTAACTGCCCAGCCAGTGGGGGATGGTCTCGAGGTTGTTTCCCTGCTCGTCGCGGTAGCCCACGCAAATCCGGATCGTCTCCAGGGTATCCAGCACGTCCACCTTCATGATGGCCAGGTCCGTCAGGCCGTTCAGGCGCGCCGCCTGGCGCACCACCATGGCGTCGAACCAGCCGCAGCGCCGGGGGCGGCCCGTGGTGGCCCCAAATTCCTGGCCGCGCTCCTGCAGCAGTTCGGCCACCGGCCCTTCCTTGAGTTCGGTGGGAAGGGGTCCCTCGCCCACGCGGGTGGTATAGGCCTTGGCGATGCCGATCACCCGCTCGATTTTGGTGGGCCCCACCCCGCAGCCGGTGCAGGCCCCGCCGGAGATGGTGTTGGATGAGGTCACGTAGGGGTAGGTGCCGTGGTCCACGTCCAGCATGGTGCCCTGGGCGCCCTCGAACAGCACGGTCTTGCCCTGGTCCAGGGCGTCGTTGAGCAGCAGCGAGGTGTCGCAAAGGTAGGGCTTGGCCCGCTCATAAAAGGTGGAGTACTGCTCGTAAATCTGCTTTGCGTCGAACAGCGGCTCTTCGGAGCAGAAGTGGCTGTGCATGAGGACGTTTTTTTCTTCCAGAATCTCCTTCAGCCGGGTGCAAAAGCGCTCCTCGAACTCCGGCCGCAGATCGCAGAAGCGCACCCCGCGCCGCGCCTTCTTGTCCTCGTAGGTGGGGCCGATGCCGCGCCCGGTGGTGCCGATCTTGCCCGCGCCGCGCAGTTGCTCGCGCAGCTTGTCGAAGGCCTTGTGGTAGGGCATCACCAGGTTGGCCGCGTCGCTGATGCGCAGGTTGTCTCCGATTTCTACGCCTCTGGCCAGCAGCCCGTCCAGTTCCTCGAACAGGGCTTCCGGGTCTATCACCACCCCTTCGCCCAGCACGACCAGCTTGTCTTCGCGGAAAATGCCCGAGGGCAGGAGATGCAGCACGAACTTCTGGTCGGCGAACATCACCGTATGGCCGGCGTTGTTCCCTCCCTGGTAGCGGGCCACCACGTCCGCCCGTTCGGTGAGGAAATCCACCACCTTCCCCTTGCCCTCGTCTCCCCATTGGGAGCCCACCACCACCACGCCCGGCATAGACACTCTGCGGCAAGTCCGCGCGGCTGGGCCTCGTCCGCGGGAGGATAAACGTCAGCAAATTTATCGGATGAATTTTTTTCGGCCCGCGGTAAGGTAGGGAATCGCAACGCAATTGTCAATGTCGGAACAGTAGGCGGGCGGGGCGGGGTTCTTCGAGATTCAGTTCGAGATTCAGTTCGGAATTCCGCCCGATCTTCGGCCCGCGATTCCTCCGGGCGGCATCGCCGGGCGGCATTGCCGAAAGAGACGGGAGCTTATGGCCGCGGAAGCGGGCGCATTCAGGGAAGTGGGCGTGGTGGAAGGCTTTTACGGCCGCGTCTGGGAGCCGCGGGAGCGCTTCGCATTCATCGAATCCCTCGCGCCCTTCGGCCTGAACACCTATCTGCTCTGCCCCAAGCACGAGCCGGCCCTGGCCGCGGAGGTGCTGCGTCCCCTGGGCGAAGGCGAGGCGCGCAGCCTGGGGGAACTGGCCGCGTTCTGCAAGCAGCGGGGGATCGCCCTGTGGGCCGGCCTGCACCTGGAGCCGCCCCTGAACGTCAACAGCGCGGAACACCTGGAGGCCGTGGCGGAGAAATGCCAGGCCCTGGCCGGCATCGGGGTGACCGGCTTTTCCGTGCAGTTCGACGACCTTTCCGGCGCCTTCGACCCCGCGGCCCCTTTCGGCGGCTCCCTGGCCGCCATGCAGGCCCATGCCGTGACGGAGATTCACCGCCGCGCCCGGGAAAAGGGGGTGGAGGCGGCCTGGCTGGTGGTGCCGGCCCTGTACTCTCCGGACCCGCTGCTGGAAAAGACCTACGGGCCTTTCGAGCCGGATTACCTGGCGCGGCTGGACGAGGGCCTGCCCGCCGAGGTGGCCTGGATGTACACCGGCCCCCGGGTCTGCTCGCCCACGGTGAGCCTGGCCGACGTGGCCGCCTGGCGCGGGGCCTCGCAGCGGGAGGTGGTGCTGTGGGACAACTACCCGGTCAATGACGCGGCCATGGTGAACAATCTCCACATCTGTCCCCTCAGCGGGCGCGACCCCGGCCTGCCGGAGCAGGTGCGGGGCTACCTGTTCAACCCCCTTTTGCAACCGGCCCTGGGCGCCGTGCCGGGGGCCACCTGCCTGATCTACGCCGCCGATCCCTCTGCCTACGATCCCGCCGCCGCGTGGCAAAATGCGCTGGACGCCCTGCTGCCGGAGGCAGCGCGCCGGGCGTTCCGCGAGCTGGAGGCGCTCACCCGCCACTGCTGTCTGGAGGCGTTCCTGCCCGACGGGAGCTTCCCTGCGCGGGGGCCGCTGGTGCGGCGGCTGGAGCAATCCTGGCAGGCCCTGCAAGGCGGTGGCGGTGTCAGTGGCGGTGGCGGGGACGGCAGGGCGGCGCAGGAACTGGGCAAGGTGCTGGCCACCCTGGAAGAGACCTTGCCTTCCGCCATGGGAGCCGATGCACGGCCCTGGCTGGAAAGGCTGCGCCAGGCGGGCGCGGTGTTCGCCGCGCGGGCCAAATCCTCCGACTGGAGCGCCGCGGCGGGGCCCTACCGCCAGGGCAAGGCCTATGTGCTGGGAGAATGGTTCCGGCCCTGAGCCGGCCCTTGATGGCCGGCCGCGCCGGCTTACAGCCCCGAGGCAGTGGGCAGGCGCAGGGTGGGCTTGCCCATGGGCTTGATTTTGACCGAGCGGAAGTCGCAGGGATTGCACTTGGTGTCGCAGGGCAGGGACCACTCGCCGAACAGCTTCTTCCACTTGAACTTGAATTTGCGCATCTCCACGTCCTCCAGGGAGCCGCAGGCAAAACGCTTGTCCTGGGCGTAGAGGTGGCGGTGGCAGGGGTAGATCAGGTTGTCCGGCCCGATCAGGAAGTAGTGGGTCTTGCACTTCACCCACTCCGCCCGGTACATCTGCTCGTCGTAATTGGCGTCCTCGCACTCCTCGACGTAATCCTCGTAGTGGTCAATGTACTTGGTGGGGCGGTAGAGCAGCGGGTAGCCGCCTCTCACGTCGTCCCAGGTGCGGGGCAACAACTCGCCTTCGGCGTTGCGGCCGGTGAATATCTGCAGCTTCCAGCCGATGTCCGCCTTGTGCAGCTTGTCGGCCACCTCCGGCGTCAACTCCGCCGTGTCGGTGGCGGCGACCTGGTCCATAAGGATACCCGCCTCCCGCATGGCGCGCACCCGCTCGATGTAGACGTCCACGTCCATCCACGCCGGATGGTAGGTGGTGTTCCATTTGACCTTCCGGCCCCAGCCCTTGATGGTCTCCAGGGCTGCGGGGAATTTCCGGTACCACTTGCCGTTGAGGTTGGTGGTGATGACGATCTTGGGGTAGATCGCCAGCAGCCCTTCCATCAGCGGCTCGAAGTCCGGGTGCAGGGTGGCCTCCCCGCCCATCAGCTTGACGGAGCGCGCGATGCGGTTTTTTTCCAGGAATCTCAGCAGCAGTTCCACGTCCACCTTGTCCGGGGTCTTGCGCACGTCCAGGGAGGATTCCTGCTGAATGCAGTAGCTGCATTTGTGGTTGCAGAACAGGTTGGCGATGATGAGCAGGTAGGCCATGTAATTCCTTGCCGTAAAGATCTGGTTTGGAACGGTGCCCGGGCCTGGCCGCGGGGATTTATGTCCCAATGCGTCCGATTGGCGGGCGCAAGCTCGCCGCGCCACGTCTGACTTTGGGCGCATCAATCCTTCTGATACACCCAGGGCCGCTCCCGCGCGGCCTTTTCCTCGAAGGCGGTGATTTCCGCCTCGTGCCGCAGGGTCAGGCCGATGTTGTCCAGCCCGTTGAGCAGCTTGTGCTTCGCGTGGGCGGGAATGTCGAACCCGATTTCCAGCCCGCCGGGGGAGGTGACCTGCTGGGATTCCAGTTCCACGGTGAGCCGGCAGCCCTCGTGGGCCTCCACTTCAGCGAACAGCGCGTCGCCGTCCGCCGGCTTGACGATGGCGGGCAGCAGGCCGTTGTTGAGCGAGTTGTTGTAAAAAATGTCCGCAAAGCTGGGGCCGATCAGGCAGCGAAACCCGTATTCCATCATCGCCCACGGGGCGTGCTCGCGGCTGGAGCCGCAGCCGAAGTTCTCCCGCGTGAGCAGGATTTCCGCGCCTTGGTAGCGGGGCTGGTTGAGCACGAAGTGCGTGTTGGGCCGGGTCTCGTCGGCCTCCACGTAGCGCCATTCGGAAAACATGTGGTTGCCGAATCCGGTGCGCTTGATGCTCTTCAAATGCACCTTGGGAATGATGGCGTCCGTGTCCACGTTGATGCGGTCCATGGGCGCCGCCAGGCCGGTGACGGTGGTGAAGGGTTGCATGCAAAAAACTCCGTAAAAATCTCTGCTGCGTGAACGTGGGGGTCAGGAAAGCTCGGCCGGCTGCAATTCGCGCACGTCCACGAAGTGCCCCGCGATGGCCGCGGCGGCGGCCATGGCCGGACTGACCAGATGGGTGCGCCCGCCCCGCCCCTGGCGCCCCTCGAAGTTGCGGTTGCTGGTGGAGGCGCAGCGCTCGCCCGGCTGCAGGATGTCCGGGTTCATGCCCAGGCACATGGAGCAGCCCGGCTCCCGCCATTCAAAGCCGGCGTCCAGGAAAATCTTGTCCAGCCCCTCTGCTTCGGCCTGCTGTTTGATGAGGCCGCTGCCGGGCACGATCAGCGCCGTCACGCCCTCGGCCACCTGCCTGCCCTTGGCGTAGCGGGCGGCTTCGCGCAGGTCTTCGATGCGGCCGTTGGTGCACGAGCCGATGAACACCTTGTCGATGCGGATATCCTTGACGGGGGTGTTGGGCCGGAGCGCCATGTATTCGATGGCCCGCTCCACGGACTCCCGCTGGGCCGTGTCTGAAATTTCCCGCGGGTCGGGCACCTTGCCCTCCACGCCGGTGACCATGCCCGGGTTGGTGCCCCAGGTGACCTGGGGGATCAGCGCCGCGGCGTCGAGGGTGACCGTCCGGTCATAGGCGCCGTCCGCATCGCTGGGCAGGGTCTTCCAGTAGGCCAGGGCCTGCTCCCACTCTTCCCCCTGCGGCGCCTGGGGCTTTCCCTTCAGGTAATCGTAGGTCGTCTGGTCCGGCGCCACCAGGCCCGCCCGCGCGCCGGCCTCGATGGACATGTTGCAAAGGGTCATCCGCCCTTCCATGCTCAGGGCGCGCACGGCCTCCCCGGCGTATTCGATCACGAATCCCGTGCCGCCGCCGATGCCGATCTTGCCGATCAGGCCCAGGATGATGTCCTTGCCCGTAATGCCGGCCTCCGCGCCGCCCTCCACCTTGACCAGCATGGATTGCGGCTTGCGCTGCAACAGGGTCTGGGTGGCCAGCACGTGCTCCACCTCCGAAGTGCCGATGCCGAAGGCCAGGGTGCCGAAGGCGCCGTGAGTGGCCGTGTGAGAATCGCCGCAGACGATGGTGCTGCCCGGATGGGTCAGCCCCTGCTCCGGCGCCACCACATGCACGATGCCGTTGCGGGGATCGCCGATCTCGAAATATTCCACACCGAAATCCTTGCAGTTCTTCTGAAAGGTCTCTATCTGCAGGCGGCCGATGGGATCCTCGATCGTGCCGGTCTGATTCACCGTGGGAATGCAGTGGTCAATCACGCCCATGGTGGACTTGGGTCCGGGCCGCCGCACCTTGAGCCCGGCCATCTTCAGCCCTTCAAAGGCCTGGGGCGTGGTCACCTCATGGATCAGGTGCCGGTCAATGTACAGGATGGCCTGCCCGCCTTCCTCGCCCACGAAGTGAGAGTCCCAGATTTTTTCGAACAGCGTCTTGCTCATCTTGCTCCTATATCCTCAAGAGACATCGTCCTTAAGAAATACCGCCCTCAAGAAACACCTTTCTCAAGAGAATCGGGTTGGCCCGCAGCGAGTTTTCCCCACGGTTCCGGGCGCCCGCGGGGCCGGCGATGCGGCGTTCCGGGCGGGGAAAAAAATTTAATGCGTAGGATACCACACACGGGGCGCATGCGGTCAAGGGATGGCGAATTCCCATGCCCGCCCCGGCACAAAGACCCTTTGAGGCCTTCCGTCCCGGGGCGAATCCAGGGAGGGGTGGACTTGAATGGCGGCCCGCCCGGACGGCGGCTAGCGCCGCATCTGAGCGGTGGTGGCGTCCAGGGAGAACTCCACCCGGCGGTTTATGCCCCAGGCCCGCTCGTCGTGGCCGCGCCGCAGGGGCAGTTCCTCCCCGTAGCTCACCACCACCAGCTTGTCCGCGAGGATGCCCTTGCTGACCAGGTAGTCGCGCACCCGGCCGGCCCGCCGCAGGCCCAGGGCCAGGTTGTACTCCGAGGTGCCCCGCTCGTCCGCATGGCCGATCAGCCGCACCGCCGCCTCGGGGTGCTCCCGCATCCAGGCCATGTTGGCGTCCAGCACCCGCCGTGTCTCCTTGGACAACTCGCTTTGGTCGAACGAGAAGAACACGGTGCGCATGTCCTGCAGCACCCGCCGGTTCATGGCCACCGGAAACGCCGGCACCAGCGGCTTGGCCGCGCGCTCGCGATCCGACCGCACGAGCGTTTCACGGGGCGTCTCATCCTGTTCCACCACCGCGTCGGAGCTTCCCTTCCAATCCGGGCGTCCAGCCGTGGCCCCGGCCTGTGCGCCGGAGCGGGAAGGTTCGCCTACAGCTGCGGTGGCTTCATCGTAGGCTGCGCTGGAAGGGGCCCTCACCGCATCGCCCTTGGGCATGCAGGAGGCCGTCAGCGCGATCAAAATGACGAACGACAATCCGATTCCAATTCGGTTCATGGTTCCCTCATCTCGTAGGTTATTTGTCCACTGCTTGCCTTCAATGGGACTACATCCTTCATGGGGTTGTGTCCTTGATGGGAACTACATGCAATTCCGTTGCCCCCGCCCGCCCGAATCGCGAATTGGGCAAATTTCCGCGGGAAATGGTCAGCCCGGCTACGGCCCGGCACCCATCGAAATTCTGGAAGGCATTGTAACGACGGAGGAATTTCTCTCAGCGGCCCCATCCGGCGTCCGGGCGCTGCTTCCGCCTCCGGGGAGGGCCGATGGCCGAACGGCTTCCGCGGGCGGGTGGGCCTATGGCGGATTTTCACACCGGGCGCAGAGGCTTTTCACAATGGGCGCAGAGGCATCGCCATGGCCCGCGCCGGATGATCAGCCGCTTCTTTAGGAAATGGCAGGGACGGGTTTATTATTTAGACGTAGTTTGGTAATACATACTTAAGGACTTGTTTTAAGGAAGTTGATTTTAAACCATTCCGGCGGATGGATCGCCTAATCGTGGTCGTACAATGACCCTGGATGACCTGCAAAAGCTCGAAATCGGGCTGGAATTGTACAAGCGGGAGCAGCCTCTGGAAGGCAAGTGCGACCAGATCATCGATCTGCTGTTGCGGGTGGTCCGCCACGATATGTCCAGAATCCAGGCCGAACCCGTCCCCAAGCAGGGCAGTTCCAATTCCTGATCCCCACAGGTCTTTTCGCAGGGAAGCTAGGCGGGGCGCTTGCGGCGGCGCGCCGGGGCGCCGGAGACTTCCCGCCAGAAGGCGAGGGCCGCCTCCAGCACCTGGGGCGGGGTCAGCCCGGCGGCCTTCAGTTGGTCCTGCTGGCTGCCGTAGCTGACGAACGCATCCGGGGCGCCCAGCAGCCGGGTGGGGCGCAGGCTCCCCTCCCTGGCCAGCAGGTGCAGCACCGCCTCGCCGAAGCCGCCGGCCAGCACGTTTTCCTCCAGGGTGAGCAGGGCCCGGGCCTTGCCGATTTCATCCAGCAGCAGGCGTTCGTCGAGGGGCTTCACGAACCGCGCGTTGATGACCGCGCAGTCAACGCCTGCCTCCTCCAGCCCTCGGGCCACCTCCAGGGCTATGGGCACCATGGAGCCCACCGCGGCCAGCACCAGCCCGCCCGGCGGGGCTTCGCGCAGCAGTTCCCCCTGGCCCACCGGGATCGGCTCCAGCTTGCCGGGCAGTTCCATGGCCGCGGTGTCCCCACGGGCGTAGCGCATGGCGATGGGGCCTGTCTCGTGCTCGTAGGCGGTCAGCATCATGCGCCGCATCTCCAACTCGTTTGAGGGCGCCATGTGCACGAAGCCGGGGATCAGGCGCAGGTAGCTGAGATCGAACACCCCGTGGTGGGTGGGGCCGTCATTGCCCACGAAGCCGCCGCGGTCCATCATGATCCGCACGGGCAGGCTCTGCAGGGCGATGTCGTGCAGCAACTGGTCGAAGGCCCGCTGGGAGAAAGTGGAATAGATGGTCACGAAGGGCTTGATGCCCCCGATGGCCAGGCCCGCCGCGGAGCAGTAGCCGTTGGCCTCCGCGATGCCCACGTCCAGCACACGCTCTGGGTACTTCTCCTTCAGGGGCGCCAGCCCCGTGTTGCTCAGCATGGCCGCGGTGATGGCCATCACCCGCGTGTCCCGCTCCATCAGTTCGGCCATGCCCTCTGAGTAAATCTGCGTCCACGACTTGTGCAGGGCGGCGCCCGCCGCCTTGGCCTTGGGGGGCGAAACGGCGTGGGCCGCGAAGGTGTTCTCGATCTCCGGGCCCATGCCCTTGCCCTTGATGGTGGAGACGTGCACCAGCAGGGGGCCGCGCATGGTCTTGGCGTGGCCCAGGATGGCGATCAAATCGCTCAGATTGTGGCCGTCCACCGGCCCGAAATAGCGGAAGTTGAGGGATTCGAACAACGCCGCCGCGTCCGGGCTCACGTAATCCTTCACCGAGCGCTCCACGTGCTTGAGGCTTTTCAGAATTTTCGAGCCGAAGGGCAGGCGCCGGGCCACCCACTTCAAATCCTCGCGCATGGCGTTGTAACGGTCCGAAGTGGTGATCCGGGTCACCGTGCGCGAGATCGCGCCCACGTTCCGGTCAATGCTCATGCCGTTGTCGTTGAGGATCACGATCAGGTTCACGTCCAGCTCACCGGCCATGCTCAAGGCTTCGTAGGCCAGGCCGCCGGTCATGGCGCCGTCCCCGATCACCGCGACCACGTGATGTTTCCGGTGCTGAACGTCCCGCGCCACGGCCATGCCCAGGGCGGCGGAAATGGAGGTGGAGGCGTGACCGGCCCCCACGTGGTCATAGGGCGATTCCTTGCGTTCCAGGAATTTGGACATGCCGCCCCACAGCCCGTAATTGGGAAACAGGGTGCCGCGTCCGGTGAGCAGCTTGTGGACGTGCGCCTGATGGCCCACGTCCCAGGCGATGCGGTCTTCCAGAAAATTGAACTGGTGGAATAGGGCCAGAGTCAACTCCACCACCCCCAGGGCAGCGCCGAGATGGCCGCCGGTTTTGCCGATGGACTCGATCAGGAAGGTGCGGGCCTCCTCCGCCAGAGCCTGCAGATCGTCCATGCCGCAGCGCTGGATATCCAGCGAGTTCTCCAGCTTGGCCAGGCGGGGAAAGCGCTTTGCGTCCATCGGGTCTGCCTTGATTCGCGATTGGCCGGAGTTGCGGCGGCACTCGCCGCGCCTCTCGCCGTATTGGGGTCCCAACCTGTGAAATTAATCACAATCCGCGGGGGATGCAAGGGGCTTGTGTTGGGTGGCGGGGGCCTTCCGTGGCGGGGGCCGCCACTTGTCATGGCGTTTTGGCTGGATTTATGAAAATTTATGAAAGAGAAAAGAGTGCCGGCGGCGCGGGCGGCGGACGCCGTCCGCGGGGGCGCCGGTCTTTATCATCCTCCGGACGGCATGGAAACGACGCAGACCATACAGGCCGACGGGGAGCAGGCGGAACTGATCCCGGTGCGGCCGGACGAGAGCATTGACGCGGACAAGGTGGGCGGCCATCTGGAAGGCAAGCTGCCGGGGGCCACGGGCACGCCGGAAATCCTGCAGTTCCAGGGAGGCAAGGCCAACCTGACCTATCTGCTCCGCTATCCCGGGCAGGAGTATGTGCTCAGGCGCCCGCCCCTGGGGCCGGTGGCGCCCAAGGCCCACGACATGGGGCGCGAGTACCGGGTGCTTTCCGTGCTGCATCAAAAGTTCTCCCTGGCGCCGCGGGCCTATTACTTCAGCGACGACACGGAAGTGGTGGGCGCGCCCTTCCTGGTGATGGAGCGCCGCACGGGCATCGTGATCCGCCAGGAAATGCCGGCGCGCTACCTGGAACAGCCGGCGCTCTACCGCCGCATGAGCGAGGCCATCGTGGATGCTCTGGTGGACCTGCACGCGGTGGAACCGGCGGCCGTGGGGCTGGAAAAGCTGGGCCGCCCGGAAGGCTTCGTGCAACGCCAGGTGGAGGGCTGGTACCAGCGCTACGAAGCCGCCAAAACCGACGAGTATCCCGAGGTGGCCGAGATCATGCCCTGGCTGCTGGCCAACATCCCGCCCTCCCTGAAATCGTCCCTGGTGCACAACGACTACAAGCTCGACAACATGATGGTCAGCGAGGAGGATCCCGCGCGGATCGTGGGGATATTCGACTGGGACATGTGCACCCTGGGCGACCCTCTGTCGGACCTGGGCAGCCTGCTGGGCTACTGGGCGGAGGAGGGAGACTCCGAGGAGCGTAGCGCCTTCCGCGTCATGCCCACCCACCTGCCGGGCTTTTACACCCGCAGCGAGGTGGTATTGCGCTACGGGGAGCGCAGCGGCACGGACCTCAGCCATATCGGCTTCCATGAGATCTTCTCCCTGTTCAAGCTGGCGGTGATCGTGCAGCAGATATACGTGCGCTGGGTGCGGGGGCAGACCCAGGACGAGCGCTTCCGGGATTACGGCCCGCGGGTGCGGGGTCTGGTGCAGGCGGCCTGGAAGGAACTTAACAGCCTGTGAACCGCCGTGGCGGGCCGCTTGCGGAGTGGGGCGCCTCGCAAGCTCCCGAAACTTCATGCAAGACATCTTTCTTTTAAATATTCTGCGCGGGATTTTTCATGACTCAGCCATCTCCGGACATGGGCCGGTTTCCGGCCATTGATCACGTCGTCATCATCCGTGTGCATGGCGAAGACGGCGGGCTGGCCGCCGTGCTGCCCAATCAGCCCGGCCTCGCCGACCCCCTGCGCGTTTTCCACGGGGTTCAGGACAAGGACGGTAAAATCTCCGCGGTGGAGGCCAAGGCGGGCCTGGAGGCGCTCCAGCCGGCAGGGTTGGACAAGGGCAACCCGGTGGCCGCCCTGCTGAAGGACATTGCCGCCAGCGGAGGCGCCATTTCCCTGAAAGTCATCGCCAGCCCGGTGGCGGGACTGATGGAGCGCATTTCCCGGCGCGCGGGAGAGCAGGCGGAAGTGGATGCGTTCATCGAACTCCTCAACGTGGGCGACCTGCGGGCCGCGGAAAAGGTGGCCGGCGAGTGGCAGCCCCAGCCGTACGTGATTGACGGCATCCTCAATACCTTCGCCGTCATGCAGAACCGCCGCTTCGGGGACAACTGGTGGGACAAAATTCCCCTAAAGACGACAGGGTTGACCGATGCGGAATTCGAAGCGGCTGGGGTGCGTTACGCGCCGGGCTGCCAGGTACGCACGGGCGCCTATATTGGCCCCGGCACGGTGGTCATGAATCAGGCGTTCGTGAACATCGGAGCCTACATCGCCGGGGAGGGGGTGATGATAGACGGCGCGGCGCGGGTGGCCTCCTGCGCGCAGATCGGCAAGGGGGTCAAGTTCGGCGCGGGCGCGGGCATCGAAGGAGTGCTGGAACCGGCGGGGCGCCTGCCTTCCATCGTGGAGGATCATGCGCGCATCGGCGCCATGTGCGAGGTGGCGGGCATCATCGGGGAAGGCTCCGTGGTGGCCAGCGGGGTGGTGATGGCCTCGGGCAAGAAAATCTTCGACGAAGGCACCGGCGAGCAGGTGCCGCCACTGGAAATGAAGGTCGGCGACGCCACCTACCTGCTGCCGGTCATTCCGCCCAACCGGCTGGCGGTCGGCGGCTCCGTACTGTCCGAAAACGGAAGGTTTTCCACCGATGCCATCATCCTCAAGCCCGGCGATCTGCGCGACCGGGACACTTTGCGTCATTTCGAGAGGCAGGGCATCCTCTACCAGTGAAAATTTCCGCCGCCGGCGGGCTCCGGCGCCGCCCGCCGTTGCAATACCCGCCCCGGCTCCGCCCTTCATATAGAATCTATATCATTGAAATAAAGCGTAGTTTCGTCGAACCGGGGCGAGCCTCGGAGCTCGCCGGCGGCGCGGAGCAACCCCCCGCCGCAGCCCCCATTTTTCTCCCCCGTTCC
>CBDUSX010000035.1:0-16972 GCA_965369935.1 uncultured bacterium | reverse complement strand
GGAGCATGATGGTGAGTGGCAACAATGGCAAGGGACCCCTGGACGGCCTGAAAGTGCTGGACATGACCGAGCACATGGCCGGCCCGTTCTGCACCATGATCCTGGCGGACATGGGGGCCGAGGTGATCAAGATGGAAAAGGTGGACAAGGGGGATTCCTCCCGCGCCATGGGCGACGCCAGCCCCCGCAATCCCTACTTCCGCTACATCAACCGCAACAAGAAGGGCATCACCCTCAATTACAAAAGCCCCGAGGGCCGCGAAATTTTCCTGAAGCTGGTCAAGTCGGTGGACATTCTGGTGGAAAACTACCGCGCCACCGTGATGGAACGGGCGGGGCTGGGCTATGACGAGTTGTGCAAGCACAATCCCAAACTCATCTATGCCGCCCTTTCCGGCTTCGGCTACGACGGGCCGTACAAGGAAAAGGGCGGATTCGACCTGATCGCCCAGGGCATGGGCGGCATCATGCACGTCACCGGAGAGCCCGACGGCCCGCCCACCTCGGTGGGTCTGCCCATCTGCGATCTGGGCACGGGCATGTGGGCGGCCAGCGGCATCCTGGCGGCACTGCACGAGCGCACTCGCACCGGCAAGGGCCAGCGGGTGGAATGCTCCCTGCTCGAGACCGCCATCGGCTTCAGCTCGTGGACCAGCGCGGGCTGGCTGGCGGAACAAAAGGAGCCGGAGCGGATGGGCTCGCGGCACCGCCAGAACGCGCCCTACCAGCGCTTCTCCACCAAGGACGGCTATCTGATGATCGGCGCCAGCAATCAGCCCATCTGGGAGCGCTGCGCGGTGGCCCTGGGCCGGCCCGACTGGAAGGAAGACCCGCGCTTCGCCAAAAACACCAACCGCCGCGCCAACCGCAAGGAACTGGAGCAGGAGATCGAGGCCGTGCTGGCCGGCCGCACCACCGCCGAATGGGTCAAGGTGCTCGATGAGGCGGGGGTGCCCTGCGGCCCGGTCAACAACTACGCGCAACTGTTCAGCGACCCGCAGGTCAAGCACCGCGAAATGGTCGTCTATGCCGACGACGAGGAACTGGGCCGGGTGCCCCACATCCGCTCTCCGATCCGCCTGTCGGATAGCTTCGTGGGTGTGCGCCGGACGGCCCCCAAGCTGGGCGAGCACAACGAGGCGGTGCTGGGCGGCCTGGGGCTGGGGCCCGAGGAAATCGCGGAGTTGCGGGAGAAAAAAGTGATATGAGCAGCGAGGGCCTTCCGCCCCTCCCCGATCCATTGACCCTCCCGGCCCTGCAATCCTATATCCGCGGCGTGGTGAAGGCGCGGAACTTCACAGGCGACCTGGACAAAATTCTGATTCTGCTGGTCGAGGAAGTGGGGGAACTGGCCGCGGAACTGGGGCGCCGGGTGCGCTCTCCGGCGCGGTTCGACGCGGAGAACCTGGCCCACGAACTGATTGATATTCTGCTCTACCTGCTTGACTTCGCCAACGGCTTTTCCCTGGATGTGATCGCCGCCTGGAACAGGGAGCATCCCGCCGGCGGTGGGATGCCCGTGGAAAACGCCGCTCCCGGCCTCACCCTGAACGCGCTGGCGGCCCGCGCGGCAGCGCAGGAGGCTCCGGCGGAGGGGCCGGAAAGCCCGGAATTGCTGATGCTGCTCCTGAGCGAGCAGGTGGGCGACATCGCGCGGGAACTCCGCAAGCATTGGAAGGGCCGGGCCGAAGCGGACGACGTGGGACGGGGGGTCGTGGCGGCCTTGCGCTGCCTGTTCCGGCTGGGCGCCTGCTTCGGCGTGGACTTCGAGGCGGCCCTGGCGGAAAAGGAGCGCCTGAACGCCCAACGCCGATGGGCCTATTGACGGCATATCGCTGGGTGGCGAAGACGCCGGCAGGCGTCGCGTATGGCGCGCCTGCCCGCCATCGGCTATGATGAAGTTACAGTTCAGTTGGGAAATCCCGGCGCCGCCAGCCTTCCCGCACCGCCTGAAAAGCCAGGGGCCGGGAGTCACTCGTGCGCCTGCAGGCCCCCCGGGGCCGTTGGCAGCGCAATTACCTGAGGACGGAATCAACTTGAGGAAGCAGCAATGAAATCACCCATTCGTGTCGCCGTGACGGGCGCGGCGGGCCAACTCGCCTACAGCCTGATCTTCCGGGTCGCCTCCGGGGAGGTGTTCGGCCCCGATCAGCCGGTGCACCTGCATCTGCTGGAAATCGCCCCCGCCATGAAGGCGCTTGGCGGCGTGGCCATGGAACTGGAGGACTGCGCCTACCCCCTGTTGACCGGAATCGAGCTGGGGGACGACCCGGAGCGGATATTCGGGGGCATCAACTGGGCGCTGCTGGTGGGCAGCAAGCCCCGCGGCCCGGGCATGGAGCGCAAGGACCTGCTGCTGGACAACGGCAACATCTTCGTGGGCCAGGGCAAGGCGCTGGAAAAGGCCGCCGATGACTTGCGGGTGCTGGTGGTCGGCAACCCCGCCAACACCAATTGCCTGATCGCCATGAACAACGCCGGAGCCGTCCCCACGGAGCGCTTCGCGGCCATGATGCGGCTGGATCACAACCGCGCCCGCGCCCAGCTGGCCGCCAAGGCCGGCGTGCCCGTGAACGAGGTGACCAACGTCACCATCTGGGGCAACCACAGCGCCACCCAATACCCCGACTTCATCAACGCGAAGATCGGCGGCAAATCCGCGGAGGAGGTGATCGGGGATCGCGGCTGGCTGGAGAACGAGTTCATCCCCCTCGTGCAAAAGCGGGGCGCGGCCATCATCGAAGCGCGGGGGCTTTCCTCCGCCGCGTCCGCCGCCAACGCCGCGGTGGACCACGTGAAATCCATGATTTCCCCCACCCCGCAGGGAGACTGGTTCAGCGCGGCCATCCGCTCGGACGGCAGCTACGACATTCCCGAAGGGATGATCTTCTCCTTTCCCCTGCGCAACGACGGCAAAAAATGGGAGATCGTGCAGGGACTGGAGTTGGAGTCCTTCGCCCGGGGCAAGATAGATATCACGCTGCAGGAACTGAACGAGGAAAAAGAGATCACCAAGCACCTGCTCGGCTAGGCTTTGCCCGGCCGGGTAAAGCCTGGGGTCGCCATCCTTGGCGGCCATCTATTCGGCTTGACTGGATTTGCTCTTGCAAGGCGGGAACTGCGATCGGGGAGCGGAGGCATCCTTTGTCCTGCCGCTGATGCGGATTCCCCTCCCTCAGTTGGCGGCACTCCTCGCCTGAGAGGTGGTACTCCCCGCCTGGGAGGCGGCTCGTTCCTTCGGCTTTCGGGAGGAGATTAACTGTTCGGCTTCGGATTCCGATACCTGCTTGGCCACTGCAATTTCAGAGATGAGCATGCGTTCGACCTGGAGCAGGATTTTTCGCTCCGTATAGGACAGGCCTTTTTTCTGTTCGAGGGATTGCAGGTAGCAGTAGATTTTTCCGATTTCGTGCGGATCGCCCGTTTTCAACTGGGCCAGGGTTTTCTTGCGCCAGCGGTGCCACTGCTGTGGCTTTGAAATTTGGTGGGAGGCGGAAATACAGCCGATGAGGTCATCTACTTCCCGGTGGTTCATTACCTTGCGGAGCCCATTTTCCTTTGCCCGCATGACCGGCACCAGAATTTCCATCTGTTTGATTGGAAACTCGAGCCGGTAAAATTCAAGGCTGGTTCCGTTCACCTGTTTTTCGGTCACTTCGGCAATGGTGCCCAGCCCGAATTGGGGGTATATGACCTTTTCGCCAAGTTGAAATGTTTCCATCCGCCCTCCTCTCCAAGGAAGTCAGCTACGGGACTACATCTCCCGAAGACGTGTAAGGATATGGGTAGGATTCACCAGACATAGAGAACCATAGGGTACCGCAGTCATAAACAAAGGTCCGCTGCCCCAAACCGCCCAGAATGATGCACAAACCAGACGGCCTGCAATCAATTTGAGTCGCGGGAAAGGCCCATACTATAATGCCAACGGTTCAAAAAACCAAGCGCTAATGCAGATTAAAACGCCCGCCAAAATCACGCCGCTGCTTCAGGTGCTGGGACGCCGGAAAGACGGATTTCACGAGGTCAACATCGTGCTGGCCCCTATCTCCCTCTACGATGAGCTGGAGTTCCGGCCGGGCCGGCGGGAGGGGCTCTCCCTTACCGGGCAGGGCTGCGCGCCGGAAGGAGCGCCGGAGGAAAATCTGGTGCACCGGGCCGCCCTGGCATTTCAGGAAGCGGCCGGGGTTTCCCTGGCGCTGGAGATCGTCCTGAACAAAACCATCCCCGCCGGAGCGGGACTGGGGGGCGGCAGCGGCAACGCCGCCGGGACGCTGCTGGCCCTCAACGCCCTCCATCACCACCCGCTCAGCCCGGCGCGCCTGGCCGCGCTGGCCCTTGGGCTGGGCTCCGACGTGCCGTTTTTCCTCGATCCCGCGCCTTCCCTGGCCCGGGGCCGGGGAGAAATACTCAGTCCGCTGGCGGAGTTTCCGGAGCTTCCCCTGCTGGTGGTCAAGCCGCCCTTTCCTGTTTCCACGGGTGAGGCCTACCGGCGGCTGGAGACCTTCACGAAAGAGCCGGCGAAACCCTCCCTGCGCTCGGCGGCGGAGGTGGTTGCGGCCCTGGAAAACCAGTTCGAAGGCCCGCTCTCGGCTCTGCATCCCCAACTGGCGCAAGCCAAGGCGCGGCTGCTCGCCGCGGGGGCGGCGGGCGCGATGTTGAGTGGATCGGGCTCGGCCGTCTTCGGCATATTCGAAGCTGCCGCCCGGCGGGACGCCGCGGCGGTGGAGCTGGCCGGGCAGGGAGACTGGGCCGTGTTTTCCTGCCAGACCCTGCGCCGGCACGCCTATCTTGAAGAGCCTTGAGCGGAATCCGTCCCCGCGGAACGGGTTAGTCCAGCACCGTGCCGTCGGGCGCGATGATGGTGGTGTTGATCAGGCTCTGTTTCAACTGCGCCACCTCCGCCGGAGAGAGGGTGGTCACCCCGCGCAGGTCGAGGTGGGACAACCTGCCGTCCATCGCAACCAGCACGGGCAGGGACGCCGGACTGACGGGATTGCCCGCCAGTCCCAGCCGCTCCAGGGATATGAGCCCCCCCAGGGGCGATAGGTCGGCCACCGCGTTGCCGTCCAGGGAAAGTTCGAGCAGTCCCAGCGCGCCCTGCAACGGGCTCAGGTCCGTAACGCCGTTTCCATTCAGCACCAGCTTCCGCACGGCCGGGAGCGTCTCCATTCCCGCCAGGGATCTGATGCCGCGCTCGTGGCATGCGACCTCGTCCGGGAACGTGCCGGAGGCCCAGCCCGCCTCGATCAGGCAGGATGCCAGGCCGTCGTCGGCAAAGGGCAGGCCCGCGGTTTCCGCCAGCTTTAGGGTATATGCGCCCGCGGCGCCCAGCAGCCGCAAGGTGAGGTCGTACTCCCCGGGAGGCAGGCGGCGCACGATCTGGAAGCCCGCGCCGTCGGCCGCGCCGCCCGCGTTGAAAGCCAGGTAGCGGCCGTGGGCGTCCAGCAGTTCACCCGAGACCTCCAGGCCCCCTTCCGTCCACAGGCTGACCCGCGCGGCCTGGGCGAGGGAAAGCCGGTAAGTTTGCGGCAGCTCGCCCGCCCCGAAGGCCGCATTGACCGAAGAGGGCGGGGTCAGCACCGCCGCGGCGGCCGGCCGCTGATGGTGCGAGAACGGGCCAAGACCCGCTTCCCGGCCGGCTGCGCCGAAGATGCTCAGGAAGCGCTCGCCGCCCGTTTCCGTCACCACGGCGCTGCCCGCACCGGAGGCCACCCGCAACAGGTCCAGATAGTCGAAGGACGGCGGCGCTCCCCCAGCATCCACCGCCAGCAGAGGAATGACCTCCACCTCCGGATGCAGGCGCGCCGCACCCCTCACCAGGCCGGGCGCCAGGGAACTGAAATTGAACGTGCCCGGGCTCCCGGCGGGCAACTCCAGCAGGCGGGGCATGGGCCCGGGGGACGGATAGACGAACTGGGCGTCCTGTCCGTTCAGCAGCAGGGTTTCCACCACGCTCAAACCCAGCGGCCGGGCCCGCACGGAAAGGGCGCAGCCGCCCGAGGCGGGCGCCTCGATGGTCATGGGCAGAAGATGGGCCGTGGCCTGCGCGCCAGCCGAGAACACGGGGAATTGGTGGAAAAACTGGGCGGGATCGTTGGGGTTCCATTGCCGAACCTCCTCCGTCTGCTTCGCAGCGAATTCGAAGCTCGAATGCAGGATGTCGAAGGAAAGGTCCGTGTAAAAGGAAAAATCGCACGGCGGCAGGCCGGAGTTCTCGAGCGCGGAAAAGCGCATATCCACCGCCGCCGCCACGTTAAGGGCCAGTCTGGACAACACCGTTTGCGGAACCGCGTTCGCGGACGTCCAGCGCCGCGAGTTCTGTGGCAGGTTCAAGACGGGAAAGCCGCCGGCGGATTGCAGGCTGCGATTGAGGTCGCCGGGAAGGGCGAAGTAGAGCGGGTGGGCCACCACCGCCGGCGCTTCGAACACCAGGCCCTGAATTTGGCCGTTGGCATCCCGATAGAGCGCGAAGCGGTCCACCCTGGAAGCGTCCGCCCCGAAGGTGGCGCTGCCGGCCACCGCCCCGGCCTCCGTGCGGATCATCAAAGCACCCGGGTCCACGCCGGTCTGCCCGGCGATGGAGGCGAAGTTCAGGTCGAGCGCCCCCCGGTTCCGCCACTGGTCGCAGTACAGCACCGCGCCGGGAGCAACGGCGGAGTCCGGCGTGAACTGGATCGGAATTTCGCCTGTGCCGGTCTCTGCGCTGGTGCTGTACTGCCCCGCGATCAGCTCCAGCTTCCAGCTTCCGCCCACGCCCATGCGCGCGGACAGGGAGAACCGTCCGTTCCGCTCCAGGATCAGCCGCTGCTCGCACCCGCCTGCATCGCTCACCCATCCGCCGGTCAGCGGCCCGTCTGCGGCGGAGGAATCCTGCGCCTCGCCGCCACCCACGCACGCGGACAGAAGCAGGCCCAGCGCCCACGCCGTCCACACCGCGCGAAATCCGTTGTCCATGGCAACCGTACCCCCACCGGATGGCAGTGCCGTTCGGCGCTAGAAGATGAAGGAAAATCCCACCCGCAGGGAATAGGACTTGATCACCACGTTGCCCGGCAGCGATCCCGTCCCACCCAGTTGCGGAAAAGCGGCCGCGCCCTCCTCCGCGGAGCGGTAGACCAGTCCCGTGGAGGCCGAAAGCGCACCGCGCGAAAAGAAGTAACCGGCCGACAGGGTGTCGAAATCCACCTTGCGGAACACCGGATCGTCACCAGGCACGCCGGAGGTGTCCCTGGCGTAGCCGAACAGAAAGGCGCTATTGTCCCCCGCCGCCACCGCCAGTCCCGCGGCGTAGCGGTTTACCGCATTCAGGGAGGTGGTCAGGCGCGCGGTCTGAAAGGAGCGGGTGGAAGCCGGGCTGCCGTTCAGGGCGCGGAAAACCTCGTAGCTGCCCAGGCTCCCCGTCCTGATCCAATCCACCTCGGCGGTGACGTTCTCGAAGCGCATGGCCAGCCCGAGCCGGAATTCGTCGGGAGTCCGCAACTTGAACGGCAGGCCGTCTCCCTGGGCAAAAAGGAATTCGGAGTTGTCCAGCACCCCCACGCCCCCGGAAGTGACGGTGAGGCTGCTCTGCTGGGCGAAAAAAACATCCCCGCTCCCGTCCTCGTTCTGCGAGGGAAGGCGGTAGGTGAGACCCGCCTTGAAGCTCCGTCCAAAATCAACTTGCAACCCGAACAGGTAAATCAACCGCTGGGCGTCGCCCTGAAACACGGCGGAAGTCTGGGTGAACCCGGTCAGCTCGTCCGGGCTCGCGGGCAATCCCCCGGCGGCGAACGACACACGGGAGTCGCTGCGCTCCTCGAAACGAATCCGCTCCCAGCGCGCCGACATGCCCGCCCGGAGCCAGCGGCTCAGCCCCAGACCGAAGGCGAAGCCCGGGGAAATTATGCGCAGCTCGCCGAAGCCCCGGGCGGTTTCCTGCCGTCCGATGCCCTGCGGAAACAGGGCGTTCAGATTCACCGCGCCCACCAGGGTGGGCGGAACTCCCCCCTGGTCAACCAAGCGCGAATCCTCGAACCGCGCCGGTAACTCGTGCTGCACGGGCCACCACAGATAAAAGCCATAGGCGAAGCGGGGGAACGATCTGGGTGAGGTGGGGCTGGCCGTGAAGGAAAAGAACCCCGGTGTCGGTCTGACGACCAGTTCCCGGGACCCGTTGACGCGGATTTCGTCCACGTCCACGCCAAAACCACCGGCGGTCACCACCGTGCGGGATTCCTTGGCCATGCCGGCCGGATTGTACCAGGCGGCTTCGGTGCCGCTGGACAGGGCGACCTGCGCGCCTCCCATGAACACGCCCAACTCCCCGGGTGTCCGTTCCCCATTGGGGAAAATCAGCACCCTCGCCTCCAGGCCTTGAGGCGCCAATAAGTACAAAAAACATACGGCCGGGACAGCAATGAACTTAAAACCAAACAAAATTAGCCCTATTCTTTTGCGGAAAAATATCAACTCACCAGCATTAAGTATAATAATTACTTAATACTCGACTTCCAATGTAATAGGAGCAAAGAACAATTTAACTTGTGCATATTTAATAGCGAATCACAACAAATAATTTGGGAATCAGATGTCCCTTTGCACTGCTCCCGGAAGCCTGCGCCGGGGCGTTTTCCGTGAGGGCGGGGAGCGCCCTCCGAAGAGGCTTGAAAATCACACGGCGCTTGGGGCAGGCTGTTCCCCTGGAAATGGATGGACAGAAATCCGACGGGGATTTTCACGGAGTTTTTCCATATGGCGAACGCCGGGGGCCGCATTCTGACAACCCATGCACCGGCAGCGGCAGGCGGGATCGAATCGGTGCTCAGGGACATGGCGGAGCATGTGAGCGAGCCCGGCGATCGCCAGGAGTAAGACCGATGAAGGATTGTTGCGGCGTTCAGCACGGCCATGCCGATCTTCGGAGCGGTGTCTATCGCCGCGTCCTTTGGATCGTGCTTGTATTGAACGCCATCATGTTTTTCGTTGAAGTGATCTCAGGACTCGCAGCGGGTTCGGTCTCCTTGCAAGCGGATGCACTGGATTTCCTTGGGGACGCCGCAAATTACGGCATTAGCTTGTACGTGCTGGGAATGTCCCTTCGCCGGCGCGCATCCGCGGCACTGCTAAAAGGGATTTCGATGGGAGTATTCGGCATCTGGGTGTTGGGCCACACCGGCTACCACGTCATTTATGGAGGCATGCCCAGCGCGATTGTAATGGGAGCTATAGGAACGTTGGCCCTCGCCGTGAACGTCCTCAGCGCCGTGCTGCTTTTCGCTTACCGCAAGGGAGACAGCAATATGCGCTCGGTCTGGCTGTGCAGCCGCAACGACGCACTGGGCAATATCGCCGTATTGCTGGCAGCCAGCGGGGTGTTCGTAACAAATACCGGTTGGCCCGACCTCGTGGTAGGAACGATCATGGCAGCCTTGGCTATCACTGCCTCAATCCAGATCGTTCGCCAGGCAATTGGAGAGTTGCGCGCGACGAATGCCGGCCTTGATCCTGTGAGATAATTCCTGTGAGCTAAATCCTTTGAGAGGAGACCATGGCTGAAAAACTGTTTCCGGTCACCATCGTGGGCAGCTATCCCCAACCGGACTGGCTGATTGACCGGGAGAAACTTTCCAAGATGGTGCCGCGGGTGCTGGAGAAATCCCTCTGGCGCATCCCCGCACCCATGCTCGAGGAAGCCCAGAACGACGCGACGATCCTGGCCATCCGCGATCAGGAGCGCGCGGGCCTGGACATCGTCTCCGACGGCGAGATCAGGCGGGAGAGCTACTTCAACCGCTTCGCCAACGCGCTGGAAGGGATTGACCTGGAACATCCCGGCGAGGCGCTCAACCGGAGGGGCGAGGCGATCATGGTGCCGCGGGTGAGCGGGCCCATCCGCCGCACGCGGCCCGTGGAGGTGGAGGACGTCAAGTTTCTGCGCGCCCACACGGAGCGGAGGATCAAAATGACCGTCCCCGGCCCGTTCACCATGAGCCAGCTGGCCCACGACGATCATTACGGCGACGTGCGGGCCATGGCGCTGGACTATGCGGCGGCGGTGAACGCGGAAATCCGTGATCTGTTCGCCGCCGGGGCGGACCTGGTGCAGGTGGACGAGCCCTACATGCAGGCCCAGCCGGACCAGGCGCGGGAGTACGGCGTGGAGGCGCTCGCCCGCGCCCTGGAAGGCGTGGGCGGCACGACCTGCGTGCACATCTGCTTCGGCTATGCCCAGCTGGTGAAGGAGAAGCCCTCGGGCTATTCCTTCCTGCCGGAACTGGCGCAGACGCCCTGCGATCAGGTGTCCGTCGAGGCCGCCCAACCCGGACTGGATTGCGCCGTGCTGCGGGAACTGCCGGGGAAGTCCTTTCTGGTGGGCGTGCTGGACCTCTCCGACATGAATGTGGAAAGCCCGCAGACGGTGGCCGGCCGCATCAGGAAGGCGCTCGAGCACGTGCCCGCGGAGAGGGTCATCGTGGCGCCGGACTGCGGAATGAAGTACCTGCCCCGCCAGGTGGCCTACGGCAAGCTGTGCGCCATGGTGGAGGGCGCGGCCCTCCTGCGCGCCGAGCTGGGCTGATCCGGAAAATTCAACCCTGGAGAAGATTCATGATGGAACTGGGAAAGCTGGGGGTGTGGAGCCCGACCGACCTGCTGACCACGGCGCAACTGGCGGAGCTGGCGCGGCGCACCGAAGAGCTGGGCTATGGGGCGCTGTGGTATCCGGAGGCCCGCGGCCACGAGGCTTTTTCCCTGGGCAGCTTCCTGCTGGCCCAGACGAAGAAACTGATCCTCGCCACGGGCATCGCCAACATCTACGCCCGCGACGCCACCACGGCCAAGCAGGGGCAGCACACCCTGGCCAAGCTGTCCGGCGGCCGGTTTCTGCTGGGGCTGGGCGTCTCCCACGTTCCGATGGTGGAGGGCCTGCGCGGCCACCACTACGGCAAGCCCGTGGCCACCATGCGCGCCTACCTGGACGGCATGGCCGGGGCGGCAGACGCCGCGCCCCCGGTGGAGGAGGAGCCGCCCACCGTGCTGGCGGCCCTGGGCCCGAACATGACCGAGCTGGGGGCACAGCGCACCGCGGGCATCCATCCCTACAACGTGCCGCCGGAGCACACCGCCTGGGCGCGGAAGCTGGTGGGCCCCGGCCCGTGGATTTGCACCGAGCAGATGGTGCTGATGGTCGAAGAGCCCGGCAAGGCGCGGGAGCTGGCGCGGAAAAACCTGGATCACTACATGGCCCTGCCCAATTACCGCAACAACTGGCTCCGCCTCGGATTCAGCGAGGAGGAGTTGGCCGGCGGAGGCAGCGACCGCTTCATAGACGCCATCGTGGCCTGGGGCAGCGCCGCGGCGATCAAGGAACGCATCCAGGCGCATCTCGAGGCCGGGGCGGACCATGTGTGCATCCAACCCCTGCATCCAACCGGGCAGCGCCTGCCCGACCTGGACGCCATGGAAGCCCTGGCCCCATAGACCTAGTACCTACTTTGGATAAAAGGCGTTGATAATAATGCGGGGGCTGCTTCCCCGCACCCCCAGCAGGGAGCGAGGCAACTCGGGACCGAATTTGTATCCCGGTTCGGGGGGCGTGGGGGGACGCGTTCCCCACATATTGTTTCGTTTCTCTCGAAATCTAAGTACTAGCTTGGCCGGGACCGCGGGCGCAAGACGGCGGCGATGGCCAGGGCGGCCAGGCCCCATCCAACGATCAGATACAGGGAAGCGTACAGAAAATACGCCCAGGGCAGGCGATACCAGATGGGATCGGTCAGCCGGACGGCGATGGTGGCGAACACGGCCAGCCCGAACACGAAAGCCGCCCTGCGCGCATAGGTCTTCAGCACGGGCAGCGCAACCAGCAACAGCAGCGACGCCAGCACGGTGCTGAGGAGAAAGTGCGCGGTGCTGAGCAGGTAGGTCAGGGGGGACAGGGGATTCCCGGCCCCGGGGGCGAAATGCACCATCGCCACCGTCCCGCCCAGCGCTTCGGACAGCTCCGCGTGGGAGTGCTCCCCGCTCTGTGGATCGTCTTCATGCTCTGCCATATGAGGAATGAAGTAAGTGCCCGCCCGGGGCAGCAGGGAGCCGAGCGCCCGCGCCAGTTCCGGCTGGTCCTGAACATCCCGCAGGGCCGTGCCGGGCGGGAGCAGCACAGCCCAATAGGCATATCCCCAAAACATCAGCACCATCGCCCCGAGCAGGGAGCCGCCGGCTACGCGCAGGATCATCGTCCACCTCCTGATGGGCCCGGCAGGGCGAGGGACCGGGCCAATGGATAGTAAAGCTAAAGATCGAAAAATGTGGCAAAGCCGCTGACGGGCTCCCGAGGCGTTTCCAGCTGGTTCTCCGGCGCCCCGGTATCCGGGTGGCCCATGGACATGCCGCAAATGATGATTTCATCCTCCGGAATCCCCAGTTGCTCCCGGATCAGCCGGTGGTATTTCGCGAACGCCATCTGGGGGCAGGTGTGCAAGCCCATGCCCCGCGCCGCCACCATCAGGCTTTGCAGGAACATCCCGTAGTCCAGCCAGCTGCCGATTTCCAGCACCCTGTCCAGGGTGAAGATCAGGCCGACGGGGGCATCGAAAAACCGGTAATTGCGCGCGTGCTGGGCGCGGGTTTTTTCCCTGTCGCCCTTCTCGATGCCAAGCAGGTTGTAGAGGCCCCAGCCCACCTCCCGCTGCCGGCTCTTGTAGGGCTCGGGCAGCCTGTCGGGGGAGTACTTGACTTCCGTCTGATGCGCTTCGGGCGCATTGAAATGCGCGTCAACCAGCGCCGCGGACAGCTTTTCCTTCCGCTCGCCGCCCAGCACGTACACGCGCCACGGCTGGGAATTGACTCCGCTGGGCGCGCGGCTGGCGACGGCGAGCAGATGCTCGACGGTCTCCCTGGCGACCGGAGCCGGAAGAAAGCGGCGGATGGATCGCCGGCTGACGATGGCCTCCTCCGCCGTTTTGGCCGCGGCCTGTTCACCCGCAAGGGCCGGTACTGAAACGCTACGGCTCATGTTCCACTCCGCTGTGACGATTTCCGGCGTCAGGCCGGCGCCGTACATCTCCGCATTCCCCAAAAAACTCCCTTGCACGCTGCAACGCTATCATTTTACGGCAGCCAGGTCTCCCGGCGCACGGAAGCCGGCAACGGAGTTGCTCCACATTTCCGGCATTTATGCGGCGTGGCCCGGCGAGGTCCGGGCGAAAATTGAAGGTCCGCCCTGGATTGCCGCGGCGGCACCCAGGTCAGCAAAGGGCTGGAGGCCTGAAATAATGATGGCCGTACAAGAATGATAAGCAGGCAGGCCGGAACATTCCGTTTGCTCCGGCCCGGAGCGGGGAAGGCCATTCCCGGCGGGGGCACGCCACGCCCCTGCCGACCGGCCCCGGAAGGGAGGACGGAGACCGGAGAGCCGGCCCGTGAAGGTGTCAGCCGTCGGGAGGGCTCACTCGGAGAACGGGATCACCCCCGGGTAGATCCACTTCTCCCACATCTCGTCGATCTTCGCCTGGAAGTAGTCTACGTCTTCCTTGGTGAAGTGAGCGAAGCGGCCTTGTCTTACCAGATACTCCTTCACCGGCTTGCGCTTGAAGGTGCCCTTCACGATCTGCCCGGACCTGCCCTGCATCTTGAGCTTGCCCTCCTCGATTTCGTAGAGGGGCCAGACACCGGTTTCCACCGCGAGCTCCCCGAGTTCGTGGGAGTACATCGGATCGTAGTCCCAGCCCTTGGGGCAGGGGTCCAGGCAATGGATGAACGTGGGCCCCCCGATGCTCAATGCCTTGCGCACCGCGTTCATCATTTGCAGGGCGTAGGAGGGGCAGACGGTCGAGACGTACTTGCATTCGGTATGGCCCGTCGCCAACATTGCGGCGGTGTTCTTTTTCCAGCGCCGGTGCATGATGCGCTGCACCGTGCCCGGAGGCGTGAAGGTGGAATTCGCCCCGTAGGGAGACGAGCCGGACACCTGGATGTCCGTGTTGGCGTACGACTCGTTGTCGTACATCAGGATCAAGAGGTTGTACTGGGTGTGCTGGAGCGCCGCCGAAATGGCCGAAAGTCCCATGTCCGCGCCGCCGCCATCACCGCAGAAGGCGATCACGTTGATCGGCTCCTTGTCCATCTTTCCTTTTCGCATCAACGCCCTCAGGCCGGCGGCCGTGCCGGTGGCCGCCGAGCCGGAAGAACCCAGTTGCGTGTGCATCCAGGGCACCACCCAGGGTGTGGAATAGTAGGTGGTGTTGGCCACGTACATGCAGCCCGTGCTGCCGAGCACTATGGTGCGCGGTCCGGCGGCCTTGATCATCATTCTCATGGCCAGGGCCGACTCGCACCCCTGACAGGTGCGGTGACCGGAGGTGTAATACTCGTCCTGTCCGATTTTCTTGACGCCCTTCCACGGCTCGAGAACCTGGGTCGCTTCCAATTCGCTCAGTGTATCAGTCATGTTCGTTACTCCCGTACGCCGATCCAGTGGGTTTCCTGATCGTCAACGCCATTGCCGTCCGCGGCGTCGAACACCATGCCGGCAATTTCCATTACGTTGTCCGTGCTGACCTCCCGTCCGCCAAGCCCGGCGACAAGGGAGAGAATCGTCGGCCGCTTTTCCAGCGGGTAGAGGGCCGAACGCAGGTCGTTGGCCAGCACCCCGCTGTGAAAGGCGGAGCCGAAGCCGTAGTCCCGGTCAATCACCCCCACGGCCTGCACCCCCGACAGCGCATCCTGCAAATCCTCGGTGGGGAAGGGGCGGAACCACCTGACCCGCACGAAGCCGACCTTCTTGCCCTGTTCTCTCAGCTTGCGGACGGCGACTTGCACCGGCATTGCCAGCGTTCCCATCCCCACCAGCGCGATCTCGGCGTCGTCCATCATGTAGCGCTCGATGAAAGGCTCCCCGCCGCGCCCGAATTTGGCGTTGAAATCGTCGTATGCCTCGATGATCACCCCGCGGGCCCGGCGCATCGCCATGTCGTTCTGCCGGCGCATCTCCATCAGCCAGTCCTCGTTCACCTGCGGTGCGATGGTGATCGGGTTGTCCGGATGCAACAGCTTTTCCGCCCGGTCATAGGGCGGCAGGAAGCTGTCCACCTTCTCCTTGGAGGGAACGTTCACGATCGCCTGCGAGTGGGTGAGGAAGGCGCCGTCGCAGCTGATCGCGCAGGGCAGGAACACGCGTTTATCTTCCGCCACCCGGTAGGCGATCAACGCCGTATCCAGCGCTTCCTGTGCCGTTGCCACCCAATTCAGCATCCACCCCAGGTCCCGCACGGCCAGCGCATCGTTGTGCTCGGTTCCGAAGGCGCCCGGATCGTCGAGGGCCCTGTTGCCCACCATGGCCACCATCGGCAGCCGCAGCCCGGCGGTGACCGCCAGGGCCTCGTAGGCGTAAAGCCATCCGACGCCGCTGGAGCCGGAGAACACGCGGGCCCCCACGGCGGACGCATGCTTGACGATCTCGAACTGCGAGTGCTCGCTTTCCGCGACGATGTACTCGCAGTCGAAATCTCCGTTGGAGATCATCTGGGACACGTACTGCATGACGGTGTCGTAGGGGCGGATCGGATAGGCGGTGATCACATCCACGTCGGCGAGCCGGCAGGCGTGAGAAATCGCTTCGCTGCCGCTGATCAATTCCTCGGACTCGCCGCTCTGCCCGCCGCCGTCCCCGGCTTTTGGATTTTTGTTCGCGGCAGTAGCTTCAGGTGGATTCATTGGCTATCTCCTCGGCGTATTGGCCCCAGCGGTGAAAACCGTGTGAACGGGCGGGCCGATCGGCGATTTTCCCGGACAGCCAGGAAGCATACTTCTCCTTGTCCTTGCGCCACATTTCCCACTGGCTCTGGTTGTCCTCAAAGGCTTCCTCGTTGACCATGGTCACGCAGTCCTTGACAGGGCAGACGGCCTCGCATACCCCACAACCGCAGCAAGCCTCCATATTGGCGTCGTAAAGGCCCTCGGGCGTGATGTCGAAGCAGGTATCCGGGCATTGCAGCCAACACAGCGTACACTTGGTGCAGGTGTCGAAGTTGATCACCGGCCGCATGCTCCGCGTCGAAAACTTCTTGAAGGTGGTGTTGCGGCCGGGCACGAAGCCGCCTTCCCAGCCGGGAACGTCCTGCCTCGCCTCCAGACCGCGAATCACCAGGCCCTCTTCCATCTTGGTCCAGCCCGGCAGATCGAAAGAGAACGTCTCCTTGTCGCTCCCCTGGTCGGCGGCGACGGGAACCGATTTAACCAGATCGGAGGTCTTTTTCGCGGAAGCCACCTTCAATTCATCCTTCCACTGCTCGCTGATAGCCGCCACCATGGAGTCCAGGCTGACAATATGCGGGGCGACGGTGGCCAGGGCGCCAAGTAGGCGCACGTCGGTGTGATCGTCCTTGAACACGAACAGTCCGGAATAACTGGCCGCGTTTTTCACGGTGGCGAGATTGTAGGGATTCCCCTTGCGGTGAATATCGTTGATCAACCCATCGTGCGACTGGGTCGAGGTGACCAAAAGCGTCCCGCCCTCCTTGAGCAGCTTGGTGATGGGCTGCAGGCCGTACCAGGCCCACGACTCGATACCCTTGCACAGGGTATCGTCAACGACCATGGTCACGTCGTTGTTGTCGGGCTCATACCTGGACAGGTATTCCTGCAGTTCCTCTTCGGCATCCGAAACCACGGCAAACTGCTTGGCCGGGATGCCGTTGCGTTCGGGCGAGTCGCCGTAACGCCCGAAGGCGACCCCGATCTTCCCCTCCTTCCTGGCGGCCAGGACAACTGCGCGGCAGATATTCTTGGCCAGCGTCTTTTGAAAGACGCCGCGGTACACGACCTCAACGGAACCGATACTCATACGCGGTGCTCCTGGTGGCATGATTACGGCAAGGCGCCTCCCCCAGATCAGGCGTCTTGGCAAATCAATTAAGGCGAGAACGGGACTATATCAGGCAGGCCCTGTGGAACACAATACTTAGGCCCGTTTTTTCTGCCCGCCGTATTTGGC
>CBDUSX010000034.1:0-17107 GCA_965369935.1 uncultured bacterium | reverse complement strand
CCTCGCGGCGTTTCGCCCATCCGCTTTGTCTTACCCGTGGTAAGGAGGGGTGCCACGGACAAGCTTTGCTTGTCCGTGCTGGTGGGACTGCGGTGTGCTCCAGTGGGGCGGGACGCCTCTCTTTAGTCCTCCCCGCGGGTGCTCCTGAGTTGACTGTTTCGGTTGAGGGATTCGATGGCCATGCCCATGTGGTCCCGCTCGCGCTCCAGATGCTCCCGCACGGCCCGGTGCAGGGCGGGCTGGGAAAGATAGTGCATGCTGTGGGTGGGCTGGGGGTCGAAGCCGCGCAACTGCTTGAAGTCGCCCCCCGCCCCCGGCTCGAAGCGCTGGATGCCGTTGGCGATGCAGTGCTCGATGGCGGCGTAGTAGCACACGTTGAAGTGCAGGTGCTTGGTTTCCCGGAAGGCCCCCCAATAGCGCCCGTAGAACACGCCGTTCTTCTGCACGTTGAAGGTGCCCGCGGTGATCTCCCCGTCCTGCTCGGCCATCACGAAGCACAGGTTGCGCCGGAAGCGGCTGGCCGCCAGCTCGAAGAAGCGCAGGTTCAGGTAGAGCCGGCCCCAGTACAGGTTCTGCACGTGCTCCGAGTAGAGGCGGTACATCACCGGCACGTCCGCCTCGCCGATTTCCTCCCCGCTGCGGGCGCGGATGGTCACGCCCTGCTCCGCCATGGCCTTTCGCTCCCGGCGGATTTTGGTGCGGCGCTTGCTGCGGAACTGGGACAGGTAGTCCTCGAAGGTTTCGTAGCCCTTGTTCTCCCAGTGGTATTGCAGCCCCATTCGGTGCAGGAAGCCCAGCGGCTCCAGGGCCTCGATCTCGTCCTGGCGGCAGAAGTTCACGTGCACCGAGGACAGCCCGTTCTGCTCGCAGATGGAGATCAGGGTCTCGCCCATCAGGCGGATCAACGCCGCGCGCTCCACGCAGGGGGCGGTGAGGAAGCGGATGCCCGTGGCGGGAGTGAAGGGCACGGCCACCAGCAGCTTGGGGTAGTAGGCCAGCTCGGCGGAGTAGGCGGCGTGGGCCCACTGGTAGTCGAACACGAACTCCCCTTCGCTGTGACCCTTCAGGTAGAGCGGGCAGGCGCCCACCAGGCGCCCGTTCTCCTCCACCACGATGTGGTGGGGCGCCCAGCCGTTTTCCGCGGAGACGCAACCCGCCTCCTCCAGGCTGGCCAGCCAGTCCCACTCCAGGAACGGGCTCTCCGCGCCCACCAGGGCGTCCCAGTCCTCCCGCTTCAGGGAAGAAAGCTCCTTGACGATCCTGACCTCGATGTTGCCCATGGGCTTTTCACGGCCTCTTATCCCCTCCCCCTTGACGGGGGAGGGTTAGGGTGGGGGTGAAGTGCCACCGCCCTCCCCCTTGACGGTCTGTACAACGGTGGAGGGTGCAGGGTGGGGGTGATTTCAAATCCGCGCGCTTCGGTTTTCCGGCGCCCTGGTTTTGGCGAGTATTCGGCATTCGCAAAGTTAAGGAAAAGAATTTTACTCTGTATCCTATCTCTGGCAAGCTATTCTCTTGTTTACACCCCAGGCCCCAGGGCCGGACAACCCGCCTTCCGCGAAGATCGCCGGGGTACGGCGGCGGCGCGGATTCACACGGCAACCCGGCAAGGACGAAGCGATGAGCCGCAATTCCGGCAAGGACGAACGCAACGTGGTCATTGACGGCGTGGAGTTGCGCCTGGCACTGCCCGACGAAATGCCCATCCAGGCGGTCTGCGAGGAGCCGGTGAAAAACCAACTGCGCGCCTGCTGGCTCACCCCGCCCTCCCGGCGCGAGGGGGAGCTGCCGCTCTCGCCGCGCATCGTGGGCACCCCGGGCGTGGGCAAGACCACCGTGGCTTTCAGCGTGGCGCGGGAGTTCAGCGACGAGGTGTACATCTTCCAGTGCACTTCCGACACCCGGCCCGAAGACCTGCTGGTGACGCCGGTGATCGGCTCGGGCCAGGTGATCCGCTACCACGCCTCGCCCCTCACCACGGCCATGATAAAGGGCGGGGTGTGCATCCTGGACGAGGGCAACCGCATGAGCGAGAAAAGCTGGGCCGCCCTGGCGCCCCTGCTGGATACGCGGCGCTACGTGGAGTCCATCATCGCCGGCATCAAGGTGCGGGCCCACCCGGACTTCCGGATTTGCGTGACCATGAACGACGACTCGTCCACCTACGAGATTCCCGAATACATCCTCTCCCGCCTCCAGCCCCAGGTGCGCGTCGAGTTTCCCAGCGCGGATGAGGAGCGGCAAATCCTGAAGGTGAACCTGCCCTACTCCGACGACGAGTTGCTGGACGTGGTCAGCCAATACCTGGGGCGCTGCCACAAATACGGCCTGCCCGTCACTTCCCGGGACGGCATCCACATCGTCCGCTTCGCCGAGCGCCTGGTGGGCAAGCTGGACATGGACCCCCGCGACGCCATTCAGCAATCCACCGTGCAGATCGTGGGCGAGGAGTTCGCCGAGTTTCTCGATCCCACCCACGAGCCCAAGCAGGAACAATACCTGAGCTTCGCCGACGCGGAGTACCTGTTGACCCGCTTCAACCCCCGCGGCAGGGGAAACTAGCAGGCGCCCTGTAGGACCAGAGGCTCCATGAAAGCCCGGCAGACCCCGGCAACCCATCTTCCCTACATCGAGCGGGACGGCATTTTCGCGGTGCCTTCCCTGCACGGCAACGCCCGCTTCGCCGGGCTGTTGCGGCGGGCCTTCCACGACCTCAAGCCCGGCGCCATCGCCGTGGAGTTGCCCGGCACCCTGGCGGAGTTGATCGAAGAAGGCGTGGGGCGGCTGCCCTGCATCACCGTGGTGGCCTACGAGGATTTCGACGAGCAGATGCGGACCGTGCAGCAGATCCTGCCCGTCACTCCGGACGACTCGCTGATCGAGGCGGTGCGCCTGGGCAAGGAGGGCGGGGTGCCCGTCAGTTTCATTGACCGCGACGTGCTGGCCTACCACGCGGAGCCGGTGCGCGCCCCGGACGACTACCTGATCGAGCGCATCGGCCTGGAAGCCTACTGGCAAAAATTCGCTGAGGCCCGCCCACCCGCGGAGGCGGGCTCCCCGGACGACCTGCGCGAGATCGAGATGGCCGCGCGGCTGAGGGAGTTGCGAGAGGCGCACGGGCGGGTGCTGTTCGTCTGCGGCATGATCCATCTGGAGCCGGTGCTGCGCCACCTGGCCGCCGGCACACCGGCCGAGCCGGGGGCCGTCACCCAACGCAAGAAGACCCTGTACAATCTGGCGCAGGAATCCGTACCCCAGGCACTGAGCGGCGTCCCCTGGTTCGCCTATGCCTACGAGCTCAGCCGGCGCGGCCTGAAGGCGGCGAACTATCCCCAGCTGCTGCCCCTGCCCCTTTCCAAGGGCGGGGAGTTCAAGGCGGCCCAGGAGGCCTACGAGGAAACGGCCCAGGCGCTGCTGGCCGAATTGGGCGGGCGCCCCACCGGCACGGAGGTGCTGGAGACCTTCGCCCTGTGCGCCGGGCTGGTGCAGGGCGCGGTGAACCTGTATTCCCGCGAGTGGAACGAGGAGCCTTCCCCGGCGCGGCAGCACACCCTGCTCCGCTTTGCCCGCAATCTGGCGCTGGTGGAGGGATTTCTCACGCCGTCCAAGTACCAGTTGCTGCTGGCCGCCAAGAACACCGTCAACGACGATTTCGCCTATCAGGCCTACCGGCTGGCGGACCACTACCCCTTCTTCGATGCGCATTCCGAGCTGCCCGAGTTGAAGATGGACGGCCAGCAGGGCGAGGCCGAGGGGGAGACGCTGGTCCTGCGCCTGCGCCTGCCCCCCACCCTGCGCGAATCCATGGAAGAGGATGGGGAGGAACTCGACCTGCCCGAACCGGCGGAGGAGATCGAGGATGACGCCTGGCAGGAGCGCTGGGAAGTCGGCGACCACCACGTCTCCCATTTGCCCCAGGACGGCAAGCTGGAAGCGTTCTTCGAATACCTGCGCAACAAAGCGCGCAAGATCCTCTCGGACCAGCAGGTGCGCACCCACGAGATGCAGGCTTCCATGATGGACGGGCTGGACCTGCGGGAAACCCTGCGCAACGCGGCGCTGGGCAAAATCTACGTAAAGGAGCAACTGCCCGCCATCGGAGACGTGGGGCCGGTGGTGGTGATTTTCCACAAGCCCGGCGAGGAGGCGGAATATCCGCACACGCAGATGTGGTACTCGGAGCATGCGGGGGAATCGGACCTGGCCCTGTATTCCACCGCGCCCGGAGTGAACTTCGACGGCCCCGGCATCAGCCGCTGCCAGTATGGGGGCGTGCTGTCCTTGTATCCGCCCACCGGGCGGGCGATGGTCTGGGGCAACCCACGCTATGAGGGCACGGCCAGCCGCGCGGAGCTTTTGCTCAAGGCGGCCATCGACCTGTCCCGCAAGCCCATCGTGGCCTACGTGGCTTCCCAGGGCCCCTCGCCGGACGTGCTCTCCCTGGCCGCCTCGCGGGGCATTCACATCATGTACATTCCCCTGGACAGCCTCTCCGCCGATCAGCTCAAGCGGGTGCGCAACTTTCACGTGCTCGCCGACCGGGACATCCGTCCCCTGGCGCCGATGTATATTAACTGAGAGAATAGACAGAGCGGATCAACCGGGCCTGCTCAGTTTATTATGCATTCGTCTCCATGGGCGGCCGGGGAATCCACGCCAATCCTCCACGGTGACTACCATGCGCATGACCGATGGCGTCCGGCAGCAGCGTCTGCAACGCGTCACCGCCTACTGGGACGACCGGCCGTTGAAGCACGCGGTGATGATTCCCGTGTTCCGCGCCGACTACCGGGTGTTCGGCATGGTGGGTTTCACCCTGGGCGCGATGCCGCTCTGGTATCCCGGCACACCCTTCCACGTGGCCAAGCGGGAGTTGCGCTACAAGGGCTCGGACGCGGAAGCGCCCCCGCAGATCTTCGAACTGGAGCCTGGGCACTTCGAAGGCGCCTACTACTTCGATTCGTGGAAGATACTGGCCCCCGTGTTCGCCTCCCAGGAGGCTTACCCCAGCCTTTCCCCTGCCTCCAACCTGGCTTCCCGCAAGATCGGCGGGTGGCCCATCCACGACCTGATCTTCGAGCCGCCCCTGCACCGCCTGCGGGGCCTGGCCTGCAAGGGGCGTTTCTGGGGATTGAAGGCGATTTCGGTGCTGGAAATTCCCGCCCTGCCCGGCGCCCTGGACCCTTACGACGAGCCCGCGGCCTTGGCGGCGGCGGACAGCAGGGAGGCCGGGCTGCTGGGCAGGTTGCTGCTGGCCGATGGCGGCCGGCTGCGGCTGGACACGGAATCAGACACGGAGTCAAACAAGAAGGCGGGGAGCGCACAAGCGGCGCAATCCGGAGGCGCCGAGGAGGGAGAGCCGGCTATTCTTCCCCGAAACGCTCCCTGATTTTCAGCACGCCGGGCATGGAATCTAAAAATACGTCCACCAGTTCCGGGTCGAAGTGCTGGCGCTTCTGCTGCTGCAGGTAGTTCACCGCCTCTGTCATTTCAAACGCGGGCTTGTAAACCCGCTTGCTGGTCAATGCGTCGAACACGTCCGCCACGGCCGTGATGCGCCCTTCCAGCGGAATGTCCTCTCCCGCCAGACCCTGCGGATAGCCCGACCCGTCGTATTTCTCGTGGTGGGTGCGGGCGATGATCGCACCCAGACTGAGCAGTTCCGATTCCGAGCCGGAAAGGATGCGGTAGCCGATTTCCGCGTGCTCCTTCATGATATCGAATTCGTCCCCGCTGAGCTTGCCCGGCTTGAGGAGAATTCTGTCGTGGGTGCCGATCTTGCCGATGTCGTGCATGGGGCTGGCCGTGCGGATGAGCTCGCAACGCTCGTCGTCCAGGCCCAGTGCGTGGGCGATCAACTCGCAGTACCGGCTCATGCGCATGATGTGCTGTGCCGTCTCGTTGTCCCGGAACTCCGCGGCTTTGGCCAGGCGGTGGATGGTCTCCTCCTGGGAGATGCGCAGTTGCTTGTCCATGCGCTCCAGCCGCTGGATGGTGGTCATCAGCTCGTTGGTGCGGCCGAGCACCTCCTTCTCCAGCTGGGCCTTGTAATTCTGGTTCTCCAGGCTGAGTTGGCGCCGGATCAGCGCGTTGGACACGTTGATCAACAGCTCGTTGTTGTCGAAGGGCTTGATGATGTAGCCGTAGGCGCCCAGTTTCAGGGCCAGATTGCCGGTCTCGGCGTTGTCTATGGCGGTGATGATGATGGTGGCCGTTTCCGGGAAATACTTCACCACGTGCTGCATCAGCGCGAGCCCGCTGTCCCCGGGCGGCATGTTCACGTCGGTCAGCAGCAGGTCGAAGGGTTGCTGCTGCAGTCTGGTTTGCGCCTCCAGGCTGTTGTAAGCCTTCGTGCACGAATAGCCGTGTGGTTCCAGCACGTCACTGACGAGCTGCACCACCATCGGCGAGTCATCCACGATCAAGACATTGACTTTGGGCTGCGTCATGTCTTTGGACTGCATCATCCTTCGCCGCCCCCGGCTGGTGAATGTTCGGACCCGGGCCGCAACCGGCCCTACGCGGTCTGCTTTCGTGCAGGCCACCGCCACGTCAGGCGGGGCCGCCTATTGGTTATTTACGACGAATCCGGGCCACAGGTTCCCTGCCCGCAACGTGCCTGGCTCCACTAAATAATGCTCTCCATCCCCGCACGGAGCCTAAATTGCGGCACTGGATTTTCCCTGAAACAATAGCCCTTAAAACATATCCGTTCAGGGCCGGCGGACTCAGCGCGTATAAAAAATTCCGAACAGGCCCACCCCCACCAGCGCCAGCAGCGCGATGCGGCGGTATGCCTGCTCCCCGGTGCTGTGGTACAGGCGAATGCCCGTCCACAGAGCCAGCGCCCAGGCCGGAACCAGCAACAGCACCCGCCACAGGACTTCCTCGTGGATCAGTCCGCTTATAGCCAAGGTTATTACTGTACCCCCGTTGAGAAACAGGTACAAGCTGATGATGTTCGCCCGGCTGGTTTCCCCGCTGCGCGGCCCCGCCAACAGATAGAGGATCACCGGCGGGCCGCCGGTGCCGGCCGCCCCGTTGATCAGTCCCGCCAGCCCCCCGGCCAGCAACGCCGCGGGAACGCCCTGGCGGCCCTTCCAGCGCCAGCCGGAAAGCAACAGCAGCGCGAAGGCCAGCACGACGGCGGAAATGACCCGCCGCATTGAGTCCGCATCCACGGTGAGCAGCACCAGGGCGCCCAGGGGAATCGCGGCCAGGGCGCCCGCGGAGAGGGGCAGCACCTGCCGCCACTCGGTGGCCCGCAAGGCGCCCGGCACAAGCTGGATGTTGGACACCAGGGCCAGGCACATGGCCACGGCCACGGCCTCGTGGGGCGCATAGAGAATGCTCAGGATAGGCACCACCAGCATGGCGGCGCCGAAACCGGAGAAGCCGCGCATCACCCCCCCGGCGAACACCGCCCCCATGGCGATCCACAACTCCGGCTCCCAAAGGTGGTTCACGGAAGGGGATCCCCTTTTTCCTCCCCCTCCTCCACGTAGCCCAGGGCGCGGTCGCGCTCCAGGGCCTCGGGCGCGCGCTCCCCGGGCGGGCCATAGCCCCCGCCGCCGGGGGTGCGCAGCATCACCGTGTCGCCCTTATTGATGATGTACTGCTGCTTGGGGTCCACCGCCTCGCCGTTGATGCGCACCTCGCCCGGCGCGCCGTGTTCTCCGCCGGCGATGCCCGGCGCCGGCTGTCGCGTGCGCTCGGCCAGGAAGGTGACGGCGGTGGGGCTTTCGGCCCGGTTTTCGAACAGGATTTCCTGGCCCATCCCGCCCCGGTGGCGCCCCGCGCCGCCGGAGCCGGGGCGCAGCCTGCGGTGCCTGACGTGCAGGGGGGAAAGCTGCTCGATCACCTCGGTGGGGGTGGAGGAGATATTGGAGGGCCAGCTGAGGGGGCCGACGCCGTCGGCGCGGGGGTTGCCGCCCATGCCGCCGTTGAAGAAGAACAGGTTGGCGAAGGTCTTGCCGCCTGGGTCCACCCCGGTCTGGGTGATGGCCCACAGGGGCGAGCCCACCGGGGCCATGACGCGCTCCGGCACGATCCCGCTCAGCGCCTCCAGCACCAGGGCCGGCACGAAGTGCCCGGTCAGCGCCCGCGAGCCCACCGAGGCCGGGTAAACCGGGTTGACCAGGCAGCCCTCCGGGGCCGTCACCGTGACGGGCCGGAAAGCCCCCTCGTTGTTGGGCACGTGCGGCGCGGCCACGCATTTCACCCCGTAGGCCGCCATGGCGTAGGTGTAGCACATGGGCAGGTTGATGGCCCGTGCCACCTGGGGCGAGGTGCCGGTGAAATCCATCGCGATCTCATCGCCGGCCAGCTTCAGTTCCATCACGATGTCCAGGGGTTCGTCCAGCCCGTCGGTCTTCAGGGCCGCGGGGTAGGCGCCGTCGGGCAGCCCGGCGATGGCGGCGCGCATGGCCTTTTCCGAGCGCCCCTGAATTTCCCCGGCCAGGGCGGTGATGGAATCCAGCCGGTACTCTTCCATCAGCGCCAGCAGGCGCCGCTCCATCAGGTCCAGAGCGGTGATCTGCGCCCACAGGTCACCGGTGGTCAAATCCGGCGTGCGCACGTTTTGCCGCAGCAGGGCCAGCAGGGTCTCGTTGGGCCGCCCCGCCTCGATCAGCTTCATGATGGGAATCTGAAACCCCTCCTCGAAGATTTCCCTGGGCACCGGGGAGCGCATGATGCCTCCGATGTCCGGCGAGTGGGCCGTGGAGGCCGCGAAGCCCACCAGCCGTCCGGCCAGAAAAATCGGCCGGCCCACGGTGATGTCGGGCAGGTGCCCGGTGCCCAGCCAGGGATCGTTGGTGATGAGCACGTCGCCGGGCTCGAGCCGCTCAGCCGGAAAGGCCGCCAGGAAGTGGCCCACCGTTTTGGGGAGGGTGCCGATGAACGAGGGGATGCTCTCGGTGGCCTGCACCAGGGACTGCCCGAGCTCATCGGTGAGCACGCAGGAGAAATCGTGGGATTCCCGCACCACCGTGGAAAACGACGTGCGCACCAGGGCGGCGGCGGCCTCGTCCACCATGGAGATCAGCCGCGTCCAGAGCACCTCCAGGGTCGCGGCGTCGAAGCTGGATGGTCCGTCCGTCATGACGCCTCTCCTTCGGGCAGGTCCACGACCAGGTTGCCCACCGGGTCAATGTGGAAGCGCGCTTCCGGCCCGATGATGAGGGTGGATTCCTTTTCCTCCACGATGGCCGGGCCGAAGCATGCTTCCCCCTGCCCCAGCAGGTAGCGGTCGTATACTTGCGTGTCCTGATAATCCCGGCTTTCCGGGAAGTAGGCCTTGCGCCTGCCCTTGCGGGCCCCGTCCGCCGCTCCGCCGGCCGCGGCCTTGAGGGCCAGCGCCCCGCCGGGGATGTCCGCCCGCGCCGACACACGCACGTTGACGAATTCCACGGGCACGTCCGGCGGCGTGCGGGTGAAGGTTTGCAGATAGGTCTGCTCGAAGGCTTCCAGCAGCGCGTCCCGGGAGCCTTCGCCATAGGGCCCCTCGGGAAGCTCGATCACCAGCTCGAAGGCCTGGCCCACGTAGCGCATGTCCGCCAGCCGCATCATCCGCGCCCGCTCCGGGGGCAGGCCCGTGTCGCGCACCACTTTCAGCGCGTCTTGCTCCAGCCGCGTGAAGGTGGCCTCGAAGTCTTGCCAGTCCAGGGCGTCCAGGCGGCTGGCCACCGTGGCCACCCGGTCCACCCGTGCCGGCGCCATCAACAGGCCCAGGGCGGAGGCCACCCCCGCGGAAGGGGGGCAGATCAGCCGGCTCAGTCCCAGCTTGCGCGCGACGTAGTAGGCATGCACGGGCCCCGCGCCGCCGGTGGCCAACAGCGCACAGTTGCGGGGGTCCTTGCCCCGCTCCGCGATGTGCACCCGCGCCGCGCCGGCCATGCTCTCGTTGACCACGTCGTGGATGCCCCAGGCCACCCCGGCGGGGGAGAGGCCGGTTTGCTCCACCAGAGGCTGCAGGGCAGCCTGCGCGGCGGCGGGGTCAATGGCCATCTCGCCGCCCACGAAGAAATCCGGATTGAGGTAGCCCAACAGCAGGTCCGCATCGGTGACGGTGGGGGCCTCTCCGCCGAGCCCGTAGCACGCCGGGCCGGGCTCGGAGCCGGCGCTGTTCGGCCCTACCTTGAGCAGCCCCAGCTCGTCCACGTGGGCGATGCTGCCGCCGCCCGCGCCGATTTCGATCAACTCGATGGTGGAGGTCTTGATGGGCAGGCCGCTGCCCTTGATGAAGCGCTTCTGCCGGGCCGCCTCGAACTCATAGGCCACCAGGGGCTCCCCGCCGTCAATCAGGCTCAGCTTGGCGGTGGTGCCTCCCATGTCGAAGGCCAGCAGGTTCCGCTCCCCGCCCTGGCCCCCGAACCATGCCGCGGCCAGGGCGCCGGCCGCGGGGCCGGACTCCAGCAGGTTGATGGGGCTGCGCTTGGCCTCTTCCACGTGGGTCAGCCCGCCGTTGGAGAGCATCAGCAATAGCGGCGCGCCCACGTGCAACTCGGCGATCTGGCTTTCCAGGTGGCCCAGGTAGCGGGCGGCCAGGGGCTTCACGTAAGCGTTGGCGACGGTGGTGGAGGCCCGCTCGTATTCGCGGATTTCCGGCGCCACCTCGCAGGAGGCGCTGAGGAAGGTATCGGGGTGCGCCTTGGCCAGCAGTTCCAGGGCTTCGCTCTCGTGGGCGGGATTGGCGTAGGAATGCAGGAACACGATGGCCAGGGATTCCGCCCCCGCCTCCACGAGCCGGGCGGCGCGTTCGCTCAGTTGGGCGGCGTCCATGGGCCGCTCCACCCCACCGGCGGGGCCCACCCGCTCGGCCACCTCCAGCCGCAGGTTGCGGGGCACGAGGGGCTCGGGCATTTCGATGAAGATGTCGTACAGCTCGTACTTGCGCTCGCGCCCGATCTCCAGGACGTCCCGGAAGCCCTCGGTGGTGATGAGCCCCGTTTTGGCGCCCTTGCGCTCGATGAGGGCGTTGCTGAACAGGGTGGTGGCGTGCACCACGCGGTTGAAGCTGCGCGGATCGAACCCGCGCGCCTCCAGCAGGCCCAGCAGCCCGGCGATCACCCCGCGGGCCGGATCGTCCTGGGTGGTCAGTTCCTTGCGGCTGTAGTGGGCGCCGGACTCGTGGTCGTAGACCACGATGTCCGTGAAGGTTCCGCCGATGTCTATGCCCAGGGAATAGGTGGCCAAGCTGGTCCGCCTCCGATTCAGTTTCTTTCCCCCCGCCCCCGATAGCGCGCGCCCGGCGGTACATCAGGCGCAGGCCGCCGGCGCCCCCATCCTTACCGCAGTCCCCCACCCGCTGACAAGACGCGGGGAGCGAGCCGGCCGCGCGGACAAATTCATTGACCCCTTTCGCATCATGGGCTTAGGTTGTGTACACCTGAAACCTTCGATGCGCAGGACAGGCGCGGCCCACCCGAGGAGGGCTCGGGGCGTTGCGGCGCGCGATGAGCAAACCTGGCGTGCCTGCCCGCTGCCGGGTGCGGCCCGGCAGCAAACCCGGCAACGAGGAAACCATGGTGGCAAGTGCAACCCAGGCGTTGGACGAGCTGGTGCGCGCGGGGGTGCTGCTCACCCGGGACCTGGATTTCCGCTCCCTCATGTCCTCCCTGGTGGAGCAGAGCATCGAATTCACCAAGTCCGATCTGGCCTGCCTCTACCTTTACGACCGGCGCCAGACGGAGCGGCAAAAGGGCGAGGGCACCGGCGGTCTGCGCCTGATGTACCGCCGGGGGCGCTTCCCGGTGGCTGAGCGGCTGGGGGCGGAGAGCGAATTCGTCGCCTTTCTGGAGGAATGCAAGGAAGCGGTGGTGCTCTCCGAGCGCATGGCCAGCCCGTTCGCCGAGTTGTTGCTGCACGAGCGCATGCAATCCGGAGTGGCCTTTCCCCTCGCCACGCCGACGCTCAACCTGGGCGTGCTCATCATCAATTCCATCACGCCGGAATTCTACAACCGGGAGCGCTTCCATTTCCTGGACTCCATCGCCAAGCTGGCCGGGGGCATGCTTCACAACTCGCGCATGTACCAGGAATTGAAGGATTATCTGTCCAAGATCGAGGCCCTGGAGCGCTATCAGGAAAGCATTTTCAGCTCCATGACCAACCTGTTGGTCACCACGGACCGGGCGGGCAGAATCCGCTATTTCAACGCGGCGGCCAAGGAGAGCATGGGGTTTTCCGAGGAGGCCATCGGCAGCCCGCTGGAAGACTACTTCGCCGGACGCATCAACAACAGGATCATCGAGGCCGTGGGCCAGGCCCGCGGCAAGAACGCGGAACTGCTGGGGTTGGAGGGCATATACAAGGGGGACGAGCGGGAGATGGACTTCGCCCTGAACGTCTCCCCCCTCAGGGCCATGGACGCCGAGCACTCCGGGCTGACCCTGCTCTTCACCGACCAGAGCAAAGAGAAGGAACTGCAGAGCCAGGTGAAAGTGGAAATCGAGGAGCGGCGGGTCATCAAGGACATGTTCTCCCGTTATCTCTCCCAGGAGGTGGTGGCCTCCCTGATGGAAGCTCCCGATCAGGTCAAGCCCGGCGGCAGCACCAAGTTCTCCACGGTCTTCTTCTGCGATATCCGCGGCTACACCAGCTTCTCCGAGGGGCAGGCGCCCGAATACATCGTGGAAGTGCTCAACGCCTACTTTCAAGAGGCGGTGGAAATCGTGGTGGAACACAAGGGCTACATTGACAAGTTCATCGGCGACTGCATCATGGCCGCCTGGGGCATTCCCCTGGACGATCCGGAGCAGGACGCCCTCAACGCCGTGTCCTGCGCGGTGGAAATCCAGAAGCTGGTCAAATCCAGCAAGCGCAAGTTCTTCCGGGGCCGGGCCGAGCGGCTGCAGGTGGGCATCGGCATGCACTCCGGGCCGCTGATTGCCGGCAATCTGGGCAGCGACCGGCGGATGGAATACACCGTCATCGGAGACACGGTGAACGTCGCCGCGCGGCTGGAAGGGGTGTCCGGAGCGGGGGAGATCATCATCACCGAGTCCACCCGGGAATATCTGGGAGACCGCTTCCTGCTGGAAAAGCGGAAGGCGGTGACCGTGAAGGGCAAGAGCCAGCCCATTCCCATCTACGCCGTGGCGGGCAAGGCGCGCTAAGCCGCCCGCCCGCCACACATTTAAAAACGGACGAGACCGCATGGAACAAATCAACGCCTACCTGGTTCTTCTGCCCCCCTGGGCCTATGCCGTGGCGGGGGGCTTGCTGGTGCTGGTGCTGGCCGCGGTGGCCGCGCGCATCGTCTTGCGCCGGCGCTTTCAGGCGGCCTTGTGGGAAGCGATGCAAGCGCCCCTCCGGGCCGGCCAACTGCTGAAAGAGCGCTACCCGGCCCGCGCCCTGCTGCGCCGCACGAGGCTGGTGGAGAACTTCGCCGAGAAGTTCGGGCACGACATCATCGCCCTTTCCGGCATTGACGAGTTGTGGATCAAGCGCTTGGCCGCGCGCAAGGGACGGCGGGACTTCCAGCGGGTGTTGATCTACGCACCGGACAAGGGGTTGTTCCAGTGCTTCCTGGCGGCCCTGGAAAAGAGCCGGCTGGCGCCGGACCTGAAGCGGTGGATCGACGCCTCGGGAGACTTCCTACCCTTGCGGAGGCTGGCCTACGCCGGCCGGGGCCGCGCCTTCGACGGGCGGAAGGGCTATGCCATCTTCAGCGACAAGGTGGACCTGCTGCGGGAAATGATGGGCGACCCGGAATGGCCGGCGCGCTATTTCGCCGCCAAGATACTGGTGCACGACGAGGATGAACGCACCCGCAAGGCGCTGTTGCAAAGCCTGCGGGATTCCCACCCTCTGGTGCGCAAGACGGTGATTCAGGAACTGCGGGTCACCGAACAGCGCGAGTCGTTCTACCTGGAGTTGTTCCAGGCTTTCACCACGGACCCGGCCTACGAGATCAGAAAGACGGCCTGGGACCGCACCCACCGGGAGTTCATGGAGTTCTATGCCCTGGACAGCAAGGGCCTGGACGACGACGCGGTCTTCCACGTGCTGGAACTGCTGCGGCCCGGCATGCAGGAGGACGAGAGCTTCGCCATGACCTACCTGGAGTCGGACGACCTGGAATTGCGGCTGCCCGCCGCCCAGTTTCTGGACCGGGTGGGGGCGCTGGCGCGCCTGTTCCACGACGTGCACATGGGCGACCGCAAGGGGCTGAAGCGCAACCTGGAGCTGCTGGAAAAGGCCGGCGAGGTGAACACCGTGGGATTTCTCGCCGCCGTGGAGGGTACGGACAACCCGGCCTCCATGCTGGTGTGCGCGAAGATTCTGGCGAGCCATGCCCACCTGGGCCATCTCACCACCACCCTGGCCCGCAAGACCTTTTCCATAGACACCGGCTCCAAGGAGCTGGAAGAGCTGTACCGGGCCGTGCTGGCCTGCATCGCCGAATCCGGGGACGACGGGGCCATGACGTTGCTGGATGCGGAGCTGAAAAAGCACGGTGCTGAGGAAGGCCGGCTGAACATGCTGCTGGAAGCCATGCCGCCCCGTAGCGCGCCGTTTTGCCTGGACACCCTGATCGCATTTCTGGAAACCCCCGGCTTTCCGGCCTATGACGCCCTGCGCGGAGCCCTGGGGCGCATGCCCAGGGGCCTGGTGCTGCCGCGGGTGACCGAGATCGTGAAGCGCTCGCGGGAGGAGTGCCCCCACTCGGTCAAGATGGCCGCCCTGCGGGTGCTGGGGGAGATGGAACTGCCCTACTGCCTGCAGATGGTGCTGGAAAACATGCCCGTGCTGCCCCCGGAGGAGGCCCGCGACTTCATGGCCGCGCTGACCAACTACCCCAAGCCCCTGCTGCGGGAAAAGCTGGGCAAGTACATCAACAGCTCCGACAGCAACATCCGCGCCTCAATCATCACCGCCCTGCCGCTGACGGGCGAAACCTCCCTGGCCAAGATGCTGCAATCCTCCATGAAGGACGCCGACCCGGACGTGCGCATCGCCACCATCTGGGCCCTGGTGGAGTTCAAGGACAGCAAGCTGCTCGACGACCAGTTCAACATCCTGCGCGATCCGGTGGAGCGGGTGCGCATCGAAGCCGCCCGGGCGCTGGGCCGCCATGGGTCGGACAAGGCCCTGCAAAAGTTCAACGAGCTGCTGCAGGAAGACGAGGTGCTGCCCGTCAAGGCCGCGGCGGTGGAAGGGCTGGCCTACTCCGGCTCGGCCAAGGCGGTGGACCTGCTGGTGGACAGGCTGGGGCAGGACGACCTGGAGCCGGAGTTGCTCCCGCCCATCATCGCGGCCCTGGCCCGGAAGACCCAGCGGCGCGAGGTGGAAAAGCTGTTGGACCAGTTCAAAGACGCGGACCCCAGGCTGAAGGAGCGGCTCACCGAATCCTTCAAGGCCATGGGCGATGACGGGGCGGAGATCATGCTGGAGTTGCTGAAAGAGGACATCCCTTCCCTCAAGCCCTTCATCACCGAGGTGCTGGAGACGACCGGCTACGTGGAGAGCCGCATCCGCCTGCTCTCCCACCGCGAGCCCGTCCGGCGCCGGGAGGCCGCGGTGTTCCTCTCCGTGGTGGGCACCCACGCCGCCTTCCGGGGCATCGTGATGGCCGCCCGCGACCCGGACGACGAGGTGCGCGTGCTGGTGATCAAAGCCCTGGAGCGGCTGGAAACCAAGGACGGCAAGACCCTGCTCAAAGAGCTGGAAAACGATCCGGAACGGCGCGTGCGCAAGTACACCCACTGGGCCCTGGAGCGCCTGCGCGCCAAGGCGCTGTAGCGCCCATACGGATCGGCTACGAACAAAGGCGTGAGCTATCCGATAAATTTTTCCGTGCCCTGCGAGACGCCTCCCCACCAGTGGCGGGGAGGCTCCTCAGGAACACGGAAAAAGCAACGCCCCGAGCCAAGTCGAAACGAAGGGCCGCGTTCCTGAAGAACGAGCTCGCCTTTATATCTGCAACCCCCAGGAAAATACCCAGTCATGGAGCAGCGAGGATGAAGCTGGAAGGAATCCGCGTGATTGACCTGTCTCAATTTCTGCCAGGGCCCCACCTGACCATGATGATGGCCGACCACGGGGCGGAGGTGATCAAGGTGGAAAACACCGCCGAGGGCGAGCCCACCCGAAACATCGGCTATCGCAAGGGAGGAAGCAGCGTCTACTTCCGCAACACCCAGCGCGGCAAGAAGAGCCTCACCCTCAACCTGAAGTCCGAAGAGGGCCGCGAGATCCTCTACAAGCTGGCCGAATCGGCCGACGTGCTGCTGGAATCCTTCCGGCCAGGGGTGATGGACAAGCTGGGCATCGGGTACGAGACCCTGCGCGGGCGCGCGCCGCGGCTGATCTACTGCTCCATCTCCGCCTTCGGCCAGCAGGGGCGCCACCGGAATCGCCCGGCCCACGACCTGAGCGTGCAGGCCTTCGCGGGCACCCTGGCCCTGACCGAGGGCAGCGACGGCGCGCCGGTGATGCCCAACCTGCCCGGGGCGGACATGCTGGGCTCGCTGATGTCCCTGTCGGGCATCCTGATGGCCCTGCTGCGCCGGGGCCAGACGGGCAAAGGGGACTATCTGGACATCTCCATGTACGACGCCCTCATCTCCTGGACCTGCAACGTGACCGGCCCCGTCTTTGCCGAAGACCGGGCGCCCGTGCCCCGCGAGGAACGCACCCTGGGGGGCGCGGCCTTCTACCAGATTTACCGCACGGGGGACGGGCGCTTCGTGACCCTGGGGGGCAGCGAGCCCAAGTTCGTCGCCAACCTGCTCACGGCCCTGGGGCGGGAGGACCTGATCGAAACCGCCAACCAACCCCCCGGCCCGGCGCAGAAGCCGGTGGCGGATTATCTGAAGGAAGTCTTCGCCTCCAAAACCCGCGACGAATGGGCCGAGTGGTTCGCGGACAAGGACGTGTGCTTCGGCGCCGTGCGAGACCTGCGGGAGGTCTACGACGATCCGTTCCTGCGGGAGCGGGATATGCTGCTAAACGACGAGGGCGGGCTGGAGCACATCGGGATTCCCATCAAGTTCCGCGAGGAGCCGGGCAGGGTGAATTTCCACGCCCCCGGCCATGGCGAACATGGCGCGGACATCCTGCGCGGCCTGGGCTACGACGCAGCCACCATCGAGGCCTACAA
>CBDUSX010000033.1:0-17118 GCA_965369935.1 uncultured bacterium | reverse complement strand
AACCGGGGACCGCCAGTTGGCCCGCAACTTCAAGCAGCCGGTGGGATTCTAGCTTCACAGCCGCCGCGGCTGCTCCAAGCGGAGGCTAGGCGCCTTCCCGCGCCTGCTCCAGTTCCCCCGAAGCGCTTTCCCAGTGGGTCATGGCGGCCTCGAGCCGGCCTTTCAGTTCCTGCTTGCCGCGCTCGTCCTGCTCGATCTGCTCCCAGCTCGTTTTTTCGTAGTAGTCCTTTTCCGCGAACCGGCGGTCAATCTCCCCGATGTCCCCTTCCAGAGCCGCGATTTCCGCTTCCAGCCGGCTGACCCGCTTGCGCAGCCGGGTGGCCTCGCGCTTGCGCTCCTTGCGCTGCTCGTAATCCAGCACCTGTCCCGCCTTCTCCTCGCGCTCCGCCTTGCGGGCAGGGGGGGCGGCCATCTCGGCGCTGAGATAGTCGGCGCCCTGCCGGGCCAGGAATTCCTCGTAAGAACCGGGGAAGTCGTCGTGTCCCTCCGGCGTCAGGGCCAGCACCCGCGTGGCCACGGTGGACACGAAATGGCGGTCGTGGCTGACGAACATCAGGGTGCCGGAATACTCCTCCAGAGCATGCATCAGGGCCTGGCGCCCCTCCAGGTCCAGATGGTTGGTGGGCTCGTCCAGCACCAGCAGGTTGTCCCCCCGCACCACAAGCTCGGTCAGCCGCAGCCGGGTGGCCTCCCCGCCGCTCAGGGCGGCCAGGGGCTTGCTGACATCGTCCCCGGAAAACAGCGCCCGGCCGAGGGTCCCGCGCACCGTAGAGATTTCCTTGTCCGGCGAGGCGGCGTAAAGCCAGTCGTACACTGAACCCCTGGCGCGCAGCAGCTGCTCCTGATCCTGGGCGAAGTAGCCCATCTGCACCTCGTAGCCCGGCTCGATGCTTCCGGTGTCCGGCTGCAATTCCCCTACGATCAGCTTGAGCAGGGTGCTCTTGCCGATGCCGTTGGGGCCCAGCACGGCCAGCCTGTCGCCCCGCGCAAGCTCCAGACCGACGTTTTCCAGCACCGGCAGGCCGCCGAAGCCCTTGGCCACGCCCTTCAGGCTGAGCACCTCCCGCCCGGAGGCGCGCCGCGGCTTGAATTTGAACACCGGATGCCGGCGGGAGGAGCGGGTAATTTCGGGAATTTCCATCCGCTCCACCTGCTTCTGGCGGGAGGAGGCCTGGCGGGCCTTGGTGGCCTTGGCCCGGAAACGGTCAATGAACTGCTGCATTTCGGCGATCTTCTTTTCCGTCCGTACGATCTCCTTGACCTTCTGCTCCTCGGCCAGGGCCTTGCTGCGTTCGAAGCGGTCGTAATTTCCCGGGTAGAGCCGCAACTCCAGATAGTCCAGATCGGCGATGTGGTCGCAGACGGTATTGAGGAAATGACGGTCGTGGGACACCAGCACGAAGGTGCCGGGAAAGGTGCGCAGGTGCTCCTCCAGCCAGCGGATGGAAACGATGTCCAGATGGTTGGTGGGTTCGTCCAGCAACAGCAGCTCCGGCTCCTGAAACAGCGTACGGGCCAGCAGCACGCGCAGCCGGTAGCCGCCGGAGAGCTCCCCCATGGGCCGCCCGTGGCGCTCCCCGGACAGTCCGAGCCCGGTCAGCAGGGCGCCCGCGTAGGACTCCGCGGTGTAGCCGTCGTTGTCGGCGATCACCGCCTCGAGTTCCCCCAGCCGCCGCCCGGCTTCCTCGTCCAGCCCCGCCTCGCCCTTCCCGCCCCCCTTGGCCAGCAGGGCCTCCTTTTCCTGCAACGCCCGCCACAGGCGCGGCCGCCCCATCAGCACCACGTCCAGCAGGCGCACCCCGTCATTGCGGTAGTGATCCTGCTCCAGCACGCCCAGCCGCAAATCGTTGGGCCGGGAAACCGTGCCCCGCTCCGGCTTGAGCTCTCCCGCCAGCAGACGCACCAGGGTGGACTTGCCTGTGCCGTTTGCGCCCACCAGCCCGTAATGGGCGCCGGGGTTGAGGCGCCAGGTGACCTCCTCGAACAGCACCCGGACGCCGAAGCGCATGGTCAGGTCAGATACGGAGATCATCGGGCGCCGCCCGGCGGGGCTTTCCTGCCGGGGAGGCGTTGCAGGGCGCGCTCGATGCGGCGGGACTTGAGAAACAGGTACGCCAGATACCAGACGAATACCCCAACGAAAATGGCGTAAGCCGCGAACACGAATTCAAAATACTTGGGCATTGGGCGGTTCTCTAAAAACCACTTGGAAAAAATGAAAAAGAAAAAGGGCAGTGCACAAATCCTTGCAGCCCGTCACGAATTCGGATCCGGTTGCCAGGGGGCGCCGCCCTTCCAGAAGTTTTCCCGGTAGATGTTTCCCAGAAAATATTGTCTAGCAGATATGGCGCGGCCTGACCACGGGCCCGCTAAGCCATCCCACGCCCCCGGCCCCAGGCCAGGCTGGCCAGAAACATCAGCGCCGCCACCACCACCACCGAGGGGCCCGAAGGCGTGTCCCAGGCCAACGAGGCCAGCAGCCCGCCCAGCACCGCCGCGCAGCCCGCCGCGGCCGCAAGCAGGGCCATCTGCTCCGGCGTGCGGGCAAAGCGCCGCGCCACGGCGGCCGGTATGATCAACAGAGCGGTGACCAGCAGAATGCCGACGATCTTCATGGCAAGCACGGTCAACAGGGCGATCAGCAGCATGAACGCCAGCTGAATCGCCAGCACCGGCACGCCCTCGGCCAGGGCCAGCTCCTCGTGAATGGTCAGTGCCAGCAGGCGCTCCCAGATGACGAGCAGCACCCCCAGGGCCAGCGCCCCCCCGCCGTAGATCCAGATCAGCTCCGGCCAGCCCACCGCCAGGATGTCGCCGAACAGATAGCCCAGCAGGTCCACCCGCAGACCCTCCATGAAGCTGATCGCCACCAGCCCCAGGGAAAGGGCGGCGTGGGAAAGAATGCCCAGCAAGGTGTCCGTGGCGATGCGCTGCCGGTTCTGCAGATAGACCAGCAGCAGCGCGAACACCACGAAGGCGGCCATCATTCCGACATTAAGATCAATCCCCAGCGCCGCCCCCAGGGCCACTCCCAGCAGGGCGCTGTGGGCCATGGAGTCGCCGAAGTAGGCCATCCGCCGCCAGACCACGAAACAGCCCAGCGGTCCGGCCACCAGCGCCACGCCCACGCCCCCCAGCAGGGCGCGCCACACGAATACCTCGATCATGGCTCTTCCGTCTCCGCGTTGTCGCGCCGCCGGCCCGCCATCAGCCTTGCGGTCCTTCCGCCTCGTGGGTGTGGTCGTGGGAATGGGCGTAGACGGCCAGCCCCGCCGCGGCCCTGGCCCCGAAGAGTCCCACGTAGGCCGGGTCGCGCATCACCGACTCGGGATGGCCGGAGCAGCACACATGGCGGTTCAGGCAGACCACCCGGTCCGTCGCGGCCATCACGATGTGCAGGTCGTGGGAGATCAGCAGCACGCCGCAGCCGCGCTCCTTGCGGATGCGGGAAATCAGGTCGTACAGGTGAAATTGCCCGGTGATGTCCACCCCGCTCACCGGCTCGTCGAGAATCAGCAGGTGCGGATTGCGCAGCAGCCCCCGCGCCAGCAGCACCCGCTGAAACTCTCCCCCGGACAGCTCATGCACCGCCCGGCCGCCCAGCCGCTCCGCGCCCACCTCGGCCAGAATCCGCTCCAGCGCCTCCCCGCGCGCGGCATTGCCGATGGTCAGGAAGCGCCGCACGGTGAGCGGCAGGGTTTGCTCCACCAGCAGCCGTTGGGGCACGTAGCCGAGGCTCAGCCCGGCGCGCCGCAGCACCCGGCCCGCGGCCGGCTTGACGATGCCCAGCAGCACGCGCACCAGGGTGGTCTTGCCAGCGCCGTTCGGGCCCACCAGGGTCACGATTTCCCCCGGGTCCACGCGCAGGTCCACGGCCTGCAGCACCTCGCGCCCTCCGGCGTGCACGCTCACGCCCCGCGCCTCGATGAGTGCGCCGGTTTCGGAGTTAGCGGGTATGGGGTTCATTCGCTCCCCCCCTCCCGCCGGCAGTCGCCGCAGACTCCGGAGACCTCGATGGTCTTGCGCTCCACCAGGAAGCCGGCGTCCTTCGCCTGCTCCGCCACGGCGTCGTGAATGTCCGGCAGCTGAAACTCGCGCACCCAGCCGCAGCGCCCGCAGATGAAGAACTGGCACTCGTGCCGGCCCTCGGGCGAGGGACATCCCACGAAGGCCTTCAGGCTTTCCAGCCGGTGCACCAGTCCCCGCTCCAGCAGGAATTGCAGGGTGCGGTACACCGTGGGGGGCTTGGCGGAGCGGCGCCCTTCCCCCAGCCGGTCCAGAATCTCGTAGGCCTTGACCGCGTCGTGGCCCCGCCACACGATCTCCAGCACCTCCCGCCGCAGGTCCGTCAGCCGCGCGCCCTCTCCGCTGCACACCTTGTCGGCGCTGTCCAGGGCCTCGGCGATGCAACTTTTGTGGTTGTGCCTGCTCCGGGAACGCATTGCGAATTTCATGAGCCGCTCCGAACCGGTTTCCTCTTCACCGTTACATGGGACATATGGTTATGTTATAACATCACCTTCAAGTCAACCCGGGCGGCAGGCGGGCGGTTCAATTCTTTTGCAGACATCTATTGCAAGCATCTTTTGCATGCACCTTTCGGAAATATGATGTGGAAGCTGTCTCATCATAGCCGTGCCGCGGGGCTGGCATTGGCCGCCCTGCTGACGGTCTGTGGCTTGTCTCCGCCAGCGCTGGGGGCGCCGCCGCGGGTGGTGGCTTCCATCAAGCCCGTCCACTCCCTGGCGGCGGGCCTTATGGCGGGGGTGGCCCGGCCGTATTTGCTGGTGCGGGGTGCCGGCTCCGGCCATGACTACAGCCTGCGCCCTTCGGATGCCCGCGCCCTGAGCGGCGCCCAACTGGTGTTCTGGGTGGGTCCGGAGATGGAAACCTATCTGGCCAGGCCGCTGGGCGCCCTCTCCTCCGGTGCGCGGGTGGTGGAACTGGCCGCGGCGCCCGGCGTGAAGCTGCTTCCCGCGGCGGTCGGGCGGCGTGGGGACGGGCATCAGGCGGCAGACGGGGATCACGGCCGCAGCGACCCCCACATCTGGCTGGACCCCGGCAACGCCCTTGCCATGGTGCGTGCCATGGAGCGTGCGCTGGCCCTGGCCGATCCCCCCCATGTGCGCCGCTACCGGGCCAACGGCCGCCGTCTGGCCGCGCGGCTGGAGAAACTGGACCGTGAGTTGCGGGGCCTGCTGGCGGATCTGGCGGGGCGGCCTTACGTGGTGTTTCACGATGCCTACCGCTACTTCGAGCGCCGCTACGGGTTGCGCCCCGTGGGCTCCGTCGCCCTGCGGCAGGGACGTCCGCCCGGCGCCCGGCGGCTGACGGAGATTCGCGCCCGGTTGAAAGCCTCGGGGGCGGCGTGCGTGTTCGGGGGGCCGTCCCTCTCCCCGCGCCTGATGGCAACGGTGCTGGAAGGCACGGGCGCGCGGGCGGGGGTGTTGCATCCGCTGGGGACGCAGCTCGCCCCCGGCGAGGGGTTGTACTTCGAGCTGATGCGCGGGCTGGCCGCGGCCCTGGTGGCCTGTCTCGCGCCGGGCGGCTGAGTCCGCGCGGTTGGGCGGATGGCCGGGTTTGCCCGGGTCCCCAGCGAAGGGAGTCAGGAGGTGAGAGGGCGCTCGTCTTCGAAGCGGAGCGCATCGTCCTGGGGCTCGTTGAAAAAGGCCGGATAGTGGGCCTTGAAGGCGGTGACGATTTCCTGAAAGGGAAAGTCGGCGAAGCAGCCGCGGTCGTTGACGTATTCCATGTGGCGGCGGTCATGGGCGTCGAAGGGATGAAAGAGCGCGTCCGTCTTGCCGTCGAATTCCAGGGGCCGCACGGCGAAGCGCTCGCACAGGCTCAGGTTGAAGGCGGGGGTGGCCTTGACCCATTTGCCCCCCAGGTGCAGCAAAGTAAACCCGTGATAGATGAACAGGTCGGTGCCCATGCTGCGCCGCAGCTTCTCCGTGCACAGGTGGTTCTTCACGTCGGCGTACCCCACCGCGCTGGGGATGCCCACGGCCCGCGCGGCGGCGGCAAGCAGATTGGCCTTCGGAATACAGAAGGCCGCCTGCTCGCGCAGCACCGTGCTGGCCCGGTAGCCCTCTTCCGTGGCGGGGATCAGGTAGGGGTCGTAGCGAATCTTGTCGCGCACGGCGTAATAGAGCTTCACCCCCCGCTCGATAGCGTCCCCCGCGCCGGCCACCGCCTGCTCCGCGAAGGCCGTCACCTGGGGGTGGTCGCTTTCAATGAACGGCGTGGGCCGCAGCAACTCCTCCATATCGGCGCCGGCAAGGTCGGCGATGGGCTCGATCATATTTTGCTCGCGCGATGGCTGGTGCCCTGCCTTGGGGCTGTTCCGGCCGCCTGGTTGGCTCAGGGATTCGGCCCGTCAGCCTATGTGCCCGGCCTCTCCGCTGTCAAGAGGCGGAAGGGCGCCTCGAGGGCCACCGTAAACTCAGCGCGGTGCGGCGGCGATGTTGCCCCCGTCCACGGGCAGCACGGTGCCGGTGGTCTTCTCCGACAGCGCCAGGTGCAGGAAACCCTGCGCCACGTCCTGGGGCGTCACGGGCTGCCCAAGCAGGTTGCCGGACAGGTAGGCATCCACGCTGAGGCCGCGCGCCTTGGCCCGCTTCTCCAGCACGCCGTCCCCGAACAGCGCGGTGGATACGCGGTCCGCATTGACCGCGTTGCTGCGCACCCCGATGGCGCCGTAGTCCAGGGCGTATTGCTTCATCAGCGCGATCACCGCGGCCTTGGGGATGGTGTAAGGGCCCAGCCCCGGCCCCGGATTGAAGGCGGATTTGGACGCGTTGAACAGGAGCTGCCCGCCGGTGCCCTGGCGCTGAAACATGCGCACGGCCTCCGCGGCGACGTGCTGGTGGGCGAAGAAATTGAGCTCGAAGCTCTCCCGCAACGCCCGCTCCTCCGCTTCGGCCATGGCGGCCTGCCAGATGCCGCCGGCGTTGGAGATGGCGATGTCCACGCCCCCGAAGCGTCCCGCCGCGCGGCGGAAAGCCTCGGCCACCGCGGCGGGGTCGGTCACGTCCGCCGCCACCGTCTCCACCCCCGCCCCGGCCTGTCGCGCCTCGGCGGCCACCCGGCCCAGCTTTTCCTCGTGCAGGTCCAGCAGCACCAGGTGGGCGCCGGCGCGCGCGAAGCACAGGGCCGTGGCCGCCCCGATGCCCGAGCCCGCGCCGGTGACCAGCACCACCTGGCGGGCCAGGGGAGGCTCGGCGGCCTTGCCCAGCTTGGCCTGTTCCAGGGGCCAGTATTCCATCTCGAACAACTCGGCAGGCCCCAGGGGGCGGTAGCTGCCCAGGGCCTCGGCGCGGGTGATGATCCCGATGGTGTGCTCGTACAGGTCCGCGGCGATGCGCGCGTCCTTCTCCGTCCTGCCCGCGGCGAACAGGCCCCCACCGGGCAGCAGGGCCACCCGCGGCATGGGGTCCAGCTCGCTGACGGGCATGGGCGAAGCCGCCGCCCCGGCGCGAAAGTAGGCATGGTAAGCCGCCACGTAGCCGGCCACCGCCTCCCGGCAGGCGGCCGCGAATGCTTCGGTTTTGCCCGGCCGTGGGGGCGGCAGCAGCAGGGGCAGGTTCTTGGTGCGGATGATGTGGTCCGGCGTGGCCACCCCGCGCTGGGAATAATCGCCAAGCGCCTTGCCGTCCACGAATTGGCGGATGGCCCGGCTGGTGCGGTAATGCAGGATCATGCGCCGGAAGCCGCCCCCTTCGGAAGGCTCGGCCAGCGCCCCGCGGATGACCGGGGCCAATTCGGCCAACTCCCCCTGCCGGGATGCGTGCAGCCTGGCCCGGACGGGAAACAGCTTGTGGCCGCTTTCGCGGATTGCCCGCTCGGCAAGAGTGACGAATTTGATCATGCGGCTGTAGCTTTCGCGCGCGGTATTGCCAAATGTAACCAGACCATGCCGGATCAGCACGATGCCCTCCACCTCCGGATTTTCCGCATAGGCTAGCGCCGCGGCCCTGGCCAAGCCGAATCCCGGAAAGACGAAGGGCAGCACGGCCAGTTCGCCGCCAAAGACCTCCGCGCAGCGGGCCTCCGGGTCGGGCTGATTCACCAAGGTCAGCACAGCATCCGAGTGGCTGTGATCCACGAATCTGTGGGGCAGGAAGGCGTGCAGCATGGCCTCCAGGGAAGGGTTGGGCGCTTCCGCATCCAGCAGCGCTCCGCGCAGCGCGCCCACCAGCTCGCGGTCGCCCATCCGCTTCAGGCCCCCCATGGCCAGCAGAGGCTCCAGCTTAAGCGCGGGCAGCCCCTCCGGCTCGATGGTGGCAAGGTCCCGGCCCGAGCCCTTCACGTAGAGCACCTCGATGTCCTGGCCCAGCACGTCGCCGGCGCGGTCCTTGACCGAAGTGTTGCCGCCGCCGTGGAGCACGAGCGCCGGGTCGCCGCCGATCAGGCGCGAGGAATAGACGCGCAGCGCCAGCGGCTCCGGGATTCCCGCGGCCTTGTATCGCTTCACGAGCGCCCGTGCCTCGCCATCGTTCCAACGGTTTTTCATAACCTCTTCAGTCTAGGGAGCATAATTCCGGGATGAGCGGCCGCCCCTCCGCCGCGGCCTCTTCGCACCAGGCCGCCGCTGTGCGCCCGCCCGCTGCCCAGGTTAGCAGGTCACGGCCCACGCCGAAACCGCCTGGCGCCGTGTCTGCCGCGGGCGCTGTGTCTGCCGCCGCTGGCGGTTCCGCCCGCAGCCCAGGCCGTGAAGGCACCGGCGAGCCTTCGACTCGGGAACGCGGAATATTTTTTTCACGGTCTGATATGATATACGGTGCATTGCGCGCTCCTTCTGCCGGCGCCGCCGGCTGGATGGGGCGTTCGCGGCTTTTATTACGGCGCCTCGTCCCGGAAGAGCCAGCCAGGATTTACCGGCATATGGGAGACGAATACGATGGCGGATTTGGACGACACGAAGGATACCAAGCAGTTCTATACGGACATTCCCCAGAAGACCGAGGGCTTCTTCCTGAAAGGCTCCAATGCGCTGGATTGGGGCATGAAAAACCGGCTGGCCCGCATCTTCAATCCGGACAGTGGCAAGACGGTGATGCTGGCCTTCGACCACGGCTACTTTCAGGGTCCCACCACCGGCCTGGAGCGCGTGGACATTACCATCCTGCCCCTGGTGCCCTATGCGGACACGTTGATGCTGACCCGCGGCATCCTGCGCACGGTGATACCGCCGGAGGCCACCAATTCCATCGTGCTGCGGGCCTCCGGCGGCACCAGCATGCTCAAGGAGCTCTCCAACGAGGAGATCGCGGTTGATATCGAGGATTCGGCGCGGCTGAACGTTTGCGCCATGGCCGTGCAGGTGTTCATCGGCGGCGAGCACGAGCGGCAGTCCATCATCAACATGACCAAGCTGGTGGATAGGGGCACCCGCTTCGGTATCCCCACCCTGGCCGTGACGGCGGTGGGCAAGGATATGGTGCGGGACGCCAAGTATTTCCGGCTGGCCACGCGCATCTGTGCGGAGTTGGGGGCTCACTACGTCAAGACCTATTATGTGGAAAAAGACTTCGAGACGGTGGTGGCATCTTGTCCCGTGCCTATCGTGATCGCCGGAGGCAAGAAGATACCCGAGCTGGAGGCGCTGCAAATGGCCCATAATGCCGTGCAGCAGGGCGCCGCCGGAGTGGACATGGGGCGCAATATCTTTCAGTCCGAATCCCCCGTGGCGATGATCCAGGCGGTGCGCGCGGTCGTGCACGGTAATGAAGCGCCGGAGAAGGCCTACGATCTATTCAACACGCTCAAGAGCGAACTCCTGGAGGCAGTCTAGCTTTCCCGGAAATAACCCTGGGCCGAACGTGTTCCCGGTGCTTCCGCCGCATCCCTAAATTCGGCGCGGTTCCCCGCTGGCCGCGCCTGCCTGAATGTCAGTTGGCCCCGCCGGCGGGGCCGGTGGCTCTCCCTTCCCCATTTATAAATATTAGATCCTCTGCCGTGGGTTTCCTGCTGAAGTCTTGCAAAATTTGGATTGTCGCGTCCCGCCCACACACCCTAAGCGCCGCGCTGGTGCCCGTGCTGGTGGGCAGCGCCCTGGCGGCGGCCCGGGGCGGCTTCGCCTGGGGGCTGTTTTTCCTGACCGCGGCAGGCGCCATGCTGGTGCAGATCGGCACCAATTTTACGGACGAGTACGCCGACCACGGGGCCACCCAATCGGCCCACAAATACCTCGCGCCGCACAAGGTGATCGCCCGTGGGCAGCTAAGCCCCAAGGCCGTGCGGCTGGGTGCGGTGGTGGTGTTCGGGCTGGCCACCCTGATCGGCCTGTGGCTGGTCTGGCGCACGGGCTGGCCCCTGCTGGCCGTGTGCCTGTTCAGCCTGGCGGTGGCCTATGCCTACAGCGCCGGGCCCTTTCCCCTGGGTGACTACGGCCTGGGGGAGGTGCTGGTGTTCCTGGTGATGGGACCGGTGATGGTGGGCGCCACCTACTACGTGCAGACGCACAGCTATGGCTGGGAGGCGCTGTGGGCGGCCCTGCCCGTGGGGGCGCTGGTGGCGGCCATCCTGGTGGCGAACAACCTGCGGGACGAGGAGGAGGACCGCAAAACCGGCAGGTACACCCTGGCCACCATGCTCGGGCCGGGGCCGGTGCGGGGCGGGTATCTGGCCCTGCTGCTGACGGCATACGCCGTGCCGGCCGTGCTGGTGCTGCTGGGCCGGGCCGGGCCCTGGCTGGCACTGCCCTGGCTGACCCTGCCCCTGGCGTTCGTAGTGGGCGGATGGATTCTCCGCGGCAGGGACAGGGACACCCTGCACCGCGCGCTGAAGGGCACCTCGGCCCTGCACCTGCTGTTCGGCCTGGCGCTGGCGCTGGGGCTGCTGGCCGGCGGAGGATTCGCGGGCGGCTGAGGATGGCCCGGCGCCTCAGGCGGTCAGCATGGTGACCGTGGGTGATTTGGGAAAGGGGGCCGAACGGCGTCCGGCGGCGCCCGGCGGCTCGCCGCCACTGTTCCGGCGGGCCGCGGACCTGAGGTGGGGCGCCTCCATGGAGGGCAGGGGCCCGCGGGACCATCCCGGTGGCGGGCCCAACTGATTCACCAACTCGCGCAATTGAAACAGGGCGACGTTGACCAACTCCGGGGAGAAGCGCGCCACCGCGTCGCGCTCGGTGAACAGGCGCACCCGCCAGTGCTTCCGGTAGGGCTGCACCATGGCCTCCAGGCGCTGCACGGTGCGCAGGGCCTCCCGGATGCGTTGCGCGTTTTCCTCGTTGCCGAAGAACGCGTTGTTGATGGGATAGTCGAAGTAGAGCGCGTACAGGTAGTAGTAGCCCTGCAGGGTGATGACGTTGATCGCGCCCATGGTAAATCCGGCTCGGCTTCCGCGAAAATATCAGGCGGCCGCGGTGCGGGCGTGGCCCGGCCCGCGTTCGGTTCCATCATCCATTCTAGGAGGCCGCGCGGGGAATGTCATCCGCCCGCGGATTCGGGCAGGCTGGCCGCAAGATATGCGGGCTTGGTGAAGGCGGCCCGGAACAGGGCCGGCGTGAAGTACCTGAGCCCGCCGGTGAGTTCCGGATCGGAACGCGGCTGGGCGGTCTCCGGGTTCACCGCGTCGGAGGCGAAGCAAAAGCTCCACAGACCCGAGGGGTAAGTGGGGATGTGGGCCAGGTAGGGCGCGGCGTGGGCATACAGGGCGCCGAGCTTTTCGATCACGTCAACCAGCACGTTGCCGTTGTAGAAGGGCGACTCGGACTGGCAGACGAATATGCCGCCCTCCCGCAGGGCGTGCCGGGCATGGCCATAGAAGGGCGCGGAGAAAAGCTTGGCCGCCTCCCCCACGGGGTCAACGGAATCCACGATGATCACATCGTAGGCCGCGCTTGCCCGCTCCAGGTGGTCGAAGCCGTCGGCCACCAGCACCTCCACCCGCGGATCGTCCAGCCCGGCGCTCAAGGCGGGAAAGTATTCCCGCGAGGCGTCAATGACCATCCGGTCAATCTCCACCAGCCGCACGGCCCGCACGGTGGGGTGCTTGAGCACCTCGCGCACGCTGCCGCCGTCCCCCCCACCCACTATCAGCACCTGCTCAGGGGCGGCATGGGTGAGCAGGGCAGGGTGCACGATCATCTCGTGATAAATGAACTCGTCCCGCTCCGTGAGCATCACGCAGCCGTCCAGCACGAGCATCCTGCCGTATTCGAAGGTGTCCAGGACTTCCAGCCGTTGAAAAGGGGTCTGGGCCTCGTAGAGCCGTTCCTTGACCGCCAGGCTCAGGCCGGCATGGGGGGAATGCTTTTCAAAAAACCAACCCTCATCCATTTCGCCTCTCCATGACGGACCACCGTCCGGGCGGAGCTTCAATACTCCAGTTGGTCCAGTTGGAGTTTATCGGGCGTGAAGGTGCGGCGAAATACGGTCTCCAGGCGGGTGTGGGTCAGCTTCTTGACGCAGGTCACAATGTCCACATGCATGTAGCCCAGCTCAGGCCACGTGTGGGCCGACAGGTGGGATTCCGAGAGAATGATCACGGTGCTCACCCCCGGCCCGAAAAAATGGGTGTGGTCGCTCACCCGCGTCAGGCGGAGTTCCTCCGTCACGCCCTTGAGCAGGACGTTCAACGTCTCCGGGTCGTTGAGTTGGGCGGGTTCGACGCCCCACAACTGCAAGACCCAGTGGTCTATCTCGGGGGTTGCCGGTGTTTCGGCGGGACCGTTGAGCCGATGCTTGACGAGCTCTCGGGAACGGGATTCAGGTGCTTGCTGTAAGAGGTTGGCTTGGTTGTTCAACGATGCTTTCTTTCACCTCCCGGGGGAACGCCAGACGCGGCCGGTGAGCAGGTGGTGCATGGCGCCGGGCGGCGCGGTGCATCCAGCCATTTCGGGAGGGGATGCGCATGTTCCCTCCCACGCTAGCCGTTTCTGTCCGTATCCATAAAAGGTCCTGGCCGGTTAACGCCGACTTTCGCGCGTCAATATGGTTTGGGAACCATAGAGATTCATATGTTTGCCGGGGCATGTCAAGGGATAATCCATGCCGGATCACGCCGGCCCGCCAGGCGCCGCAGCGCCGTAAAAACGGCCCGTCCGCCGGGCCTTGCGGCTCAGGTTCCGCGGTTTTTTGCCGATGATGGGATTAAGGCTGCCAGTTCCTCTGGCGGGCGGGCACAAGTCAGTCCGCCCCGGGGCACAGGCATATTCCGGCCGGGAGGAAATCAACTCAGCCCGCCCGGCGGAGGCAATTACGCGGCCCCGCGGCCATCGCAGGCGCATGGCGCGCTGGGCCCCATCGGTACGGGAAGCGCAATGAAGAATTCATGCTTGAAGCGGCTTCGGCACAAAATGACATGGCTGATCCTGTTGGGCCTGTGGGTGGCCTGGGCGGGGGCCTGTGTGCAGAAAACCGAATTGCCGGACTTCCCCGAATACCCCCCCACCAAGCCGTTCCTGGAAGAGCAGGAGCAGCGCAAGCGCAGGGCCGCGGCCATCCGGGAATTCCGCCGCACGGAACGGCTGAAGTTCCTGCGCCTCTCCCAGGCGCGTACGCTGGCGGCCTGGCAGCCCATCTACAACCGCATCTCCGCCGCCCGCGCGGCCAAGCCCCGGCGGGATCTGGAAAAACTGATCCGCAGGCGCGAGGTGATCATGTTCCCCGTGGGCACGCGCCTGGCCGATCCGGACGCCATCCGCGCGGCCAAACCCGAAAAGGATTTGCGCGAACTGATCCGCAGGCGGCAGTTCGTTAAATTCCCGGAAGGCACGCGCCTGGCCGATCCTGACGCCGTCCGCGCGGCCAAGCCCGAGAAGGATTTGCGCGAGTTGATCCGCAGGCGGGAGCAGGCCCGGTTTCCCAGCGGCACGCGCCTGGACGATCCGGAAGACGGCGTGCGGGTTATTCCCTGAGGGATCGTTCTTTGCTAACGTTCCCTGTTATCGTTCCCTGCCATGCCACGGCCGCAGCCTCGACCCCGGCCTATCCCATCAGCGAACATTCCGCATGAGCGAACATTCCGCATGAGCGAACATTCCGCGCAAGGCGCCCGGCCCACGACCGTCGGTCTGATCGGCGGCACCGGCCGCATGGGGAGGATGTTCGAGCAACTCTTCAAGGCCTCGGGTTACCGGGTGCTGGTCTCCGGGCTGAACACCGGGCTCGGCAACGCCGATCTGGTGGACGGGGCGGAGGTGGTGATCTTCACCGTGCCCGTGCGGAACACCGTATCCGTGATCGAATCGGTGGCCCCGCGCGTGCGGGCCGGGCAGTTGCTGAGCGACTTCACCTCAGTCAAGCAGGAGCCGATGGCCGCCATGCTGGCCACGCCCGCTTCGGTGATCGGCTGCCATCCCATCTTCGGCCCCATGCCCACCCCGGAGGGCCAGAACGTGGTGCTCTGCCCGGAGCGCCCGGGTCCGTACCTGGACTGGTATGAGGGATTTTTCGCCTCCCACGGCATGCAGGTGGTCCAGCTCAAGCCCAGGGAACACGACGAGGCCATGGCCTTCATCCAGGGGCTGACGCATTTTCTCAACATCGCCTTTGCGCGCACCCTGCAAACCCGCTCGGCGGACCTGGAAGGGCTGCTGCGCATCTGCAGCCCGGTCTACCGGGTGTTCTTCGCCATGCTGTCCCGCATCCTGAGCGGCGACCCGGAGTTGTACGGCCAGATTCAGATCTCCAACCGCGAAAACCTGCCGGTGGTGAAGGACTTCCTGGCCAACGGATCCGAATTGCTGGGCCTGGTGGAGCGGGAGGACTGGGAGGGCATCTACCGGCACATCGGGGAAGCCGCCAGCAACCTGGGTTCCTACAAGGCCAAGGCCCGCGAGGAAAGCGACTTCCTGATCGAGCAGATGCGGAACCTGATGAAGGGCGGCCCGGAAGCGCCGGAGCCGGAGTCCTCTGAGCAATAAGGGCAAATTTGACAGGTAAGGCCGGGCGCGCGTAACATGATCGCTGCACCGGGAGGGCAGCCGGAATAGAATCCAAGGACAGGCAGCCCCGATCGGCCGGAGCCTTTTCGCCCCAGTTCAGGCAGGGATGAGCAACCTCCTGCCCTTCCCCTCCGCGCGGGCCCTGTGGGGCCGGCCGCGCGTATTTTTCACCCAAAAAGGAGTAACAGCTATGGAATTGGACCTGTTTTCCGCAGCTGGTTTTGAGTTCCTCGTCCGTTGGATTCACTACCTCTCAGGCATTACCTGGATTGGAATTCTGTACTATTTCAATTTCATCCAGGGGGCCTTCCTGAACGAGGTGGAGGCGGGCACCAAGAAGGACGTGACCACAAAGCTCATGCCGCGCGCCCTGTGGTGGTTCCGCTGGGGGGCGATGATCACCGTGATCGCCGGGCTGATCCTCTATTTCAAGAGAATGGGCGAGATGGGAACGGACGCGTTTTTCAGCGACAGCTACGGCGTATCCATTACCCTGGGCGGCATCATGGGCGTGATCATGTGGTTCAACGTGTGGTTCATCATCTGGCCCAACCAGAAAATCATCATCGCCGCGGCCGGAGGCGCTTCGGTGGAAGTGGGCAATCGCCCGCGGGTGGCGTTCCTGGCCTCACGCATCAACACCATGCTTTCCATCCCCATGCTGTTCTTCATGGCCGCCGCCACCCACATGCGCTGGGGCTAGACCGGCCCGGGAGGAACGGCCGCGCTTGCCGCGGCAGCGAATCAATGCGCCAGGAATTCTGATAGGAAGGAGTTCATCATGAATCCATTGAATACCCCGAAGGGCACCATTCTGGCCGGGATCGTGATCACCATCGTGCTGTGGCTGATTATGGATTTGTCCTTCTAAAGCCCCTTTGCGGGTTTTCGAAGGGCCGGCCGGCGAGCCGGAACATAAGCAAAGCCGAAAAAAGCCCCTGCCCCGCGAAGGGTCAGGGGCTTTTCTTTTGCACGGAGCCCCCACCGGTATCACCATCGGTTGGGCTTTGAGGATGAAACCCTTACTAAGGGAGTCCGTGCGGAAGGGGCCGCAAAGGCCCCCGAAGCAAAACCGGCTAGGAAACGGCGATTTTCTTCGCCGTGCCATCGTGCCCTTCCACGGCGATCACCTTCGGCTTGGCCTCAGGTTTCTTGGGAAGCTCCAGCCGCAGCACCCCGTCTTCCGTGCGCGCGCTGATCTTGTCCACGTCCACCGCTTCCGGCAGGGTGAAGCTGCGCCTGAAGGCGCCGTAGGACCGCTCCGAGCGGTAGACGCCGTTTTCCTTGCTTTCCCGCTCTTCCTTCTTCTCGCCGCTCAGGGTGAGCAGCCGGTTGTCCACCTCGATTTTCAACTCGTCCTTGGCGACACCGGGAATTTCCGCGCTGAGGACGATCTTGTCTTCCTCCTCGCGAATCTCCACCCGGGGCGAAATCGCGCCGCCGTTGCCATAGGCCGCATCCGCCGCCACGGCGGGCAGGAATTCGGAGAAAAGCCTGTCGAAGGCCGTGTCGAAAAACCGATGCGGGTTGTAGCGTACCAGAGTCATGGCTTGTTCCTTTCATGGTTACGGTTTCGCCCCCTCCCACCATGGGAAGGAACTTTTTTTATCTTCTGTTAGCACTCTAGCAATAATAGTGCTAACCAGTCAAGTTTTTTATAAAAATGATAATTAATTGCTTTCTGTGAGGTTTTGGGGTGTCTTGGATTTGTGTTAAATAAGACAAAATATGACTGAATTATATTCAATTTAGGTTTTTTATTTCTCCTTAAGGCGAACTTTTCATGGAACTGGGAGGGAAAGGGAGCGTATATAGATTATATTGCAGCACTGATTCCGGGATTGCAGGATCGAGCCTTGGGAGCTGCTTTCAGAATTTTGCTGGTGTTTTGAAAAGGGGGAGAACTGTGGACGGGCTGGGGATACCGGTTTCCGTGGTTTGACTTACGTTGCTTTGGAGTAAAGGGTGAGGTTTACGCAGAATCTTCCGCTCATGGTGCGGTTTCCCGGGGAGGAGGGAGGGGAGCAGCGGGATGGCATGCTGTACGGGAGCGTCGAGGGTGAGTGCCTGATCGCCGGGGGGTTCGGGGAGGAGGAGTTCGCGGTGGGGCAGGAGTTGATCGCGAGGACCGTGCTGCAGGGGCACGTGATCGGCTTCTGGGCCACGGTGAAACAAAAGATGGAGGGCGTGGGCACGATGTACCTGCTGTCGTATCCCTCGCAGGTGGA
>CBDUSX010000032.1:0-17200 GCA_965369935.1 uncultured bacterium | reverse complement strand
GCCGCGTATCCTTTGCATGCGGGCTTCCGCCACCCGAACCGCGGTTGGACGATCTGCGCTAGTTTTTAGCGTGTTGGCATTGAAATTTGCGGCCCGCGGGACTATCCTTGCCGGACAGGGAGGAATTGGCTGCGGATTTTTCACCCGCCACGGCGGGCGAGGCCGCCGCATCCCGGGGAAGAAACGCCACACACAGAAGAGGAAGCATGGCCAATCTGCTGAAGCGCGTATTCAAAAAGGATGGGGACGACTCCCCCTCTGACGCCGGGCCGGCGATTCAGGAACACGAATCGGCCTATTCCGCCCTTCCGCCCGATGGGGCCGAGGCCGTTTCGCTGACCCATGTCTGGGCGGACGAGCCAAACGCCGTCAAGCTGAAGATCGATCGGCTGCTCATGCCGTTGGGAGAAAAGCGCACGTTCAAGGACCTCCAGGAAGCGGCGGATACGCCCCTGGCCCAAGCGCTATTCGCCGTGGAGGGGGTGATTTCCGTTGAGTTGGAAAGCTCCCTGATCACCGTCTTCATGCACGAGGAAGGCGACTGGGACGTCATCATCGCGAACCTGCCGCCCGCGATTTCCGCATTCTTCGCTACCGGCGAGCAGCCGCTGCCCGCGCCCGAGCCGAAAGCGGCCGGCAAGTACAATTTTGGCTTCAAGCAAGTGGCGAGCCACTCCAGGGAAGAACAGATGGAGATCGTCAAGCACCTGCTCGACAGCGAGATCAATCCCGCCGTGGCGGCGCACGGAGGATTTTTCACCCTGATTGATGTGAAGGACAATACCGTCTACGTCCAACTGGGCGGAGGCTGCCAGGGCTGTGGCATGGCGGACGTTACCCTGCGGCAGGGGGTCGAAGAGCGCATGAAGCAGGTGTTGCCCGAAATGGTGGCATTGATTGACACCACGGACCATGCGTCGGGGAACAACCCCTACTACCAGCCCGGAAAATAAACAGCTGACGCCCGGCCCTGCCTAGCGGATGGTGAAACCCAGCTTGCCGTGGGCTTGGCGCAGGGCGGCTTCCACCTGCTCCGGGCTCTCCCCCTTGGCGAATATAAACCCCAGGTAGCGGTTGCCTTCGGGCAGCGGAACCACCTCCTGCGTGACGGGAATGGTGATCTCCACGTCCTCGATGCCGGCAACCGACCGGGCCTGCTTCAGCCCCTCCACGGCTTCCAGCCGCCCGGCGCCCGGAATCGGAATCATCATCACGCCGGCGGCCCGCCGTTCCCGCGCCATGTCGCGCGGGGCAATGCCGTCCTGCGTGACAATGCCCAGGGCCTGCCGCAGCACCAACTCCTCCAGCGACATATCCACACCGAAGGTGAGGATGCGGGAGCAATGGCCCCCGATGGAGCGCGGCGCCACTTCCAGCAGCGTCGCCGTATCCCCTGCCAGGCGCAACTCCACGTGCACGGGCCCGGTGCGCAGCCCCAGGGCCTTTACCGCCCGGCCCGCCAATTCCAGCGCCGCGTTCTGAGCGGATTCCCCATGGCGGGACGGGGTAATCAACAGCGTCTCCTCGAAGAAGGGACCATCCAAGGGATCAGGCTTGTCGAAGAATGCCAACAGCCGGAACTCCCCCTCGTCCAGCAGTCCCTCCAGGGCCACCTCCGCTCCAGGGATGAAGCCTTCCACCAGTAGCGCCTCTGCGTCCGGCCCTCCCAGCGCCTTGATCTCCGGGTCTCTCAGCAACACCGCGATGCGCTCGAAGGCCGCGACGAACTCCGCCTCGTTGTCGGCCCGGATAACACCCCGCCCGGCGGAGAGAAACAGCGGCTTCAGCACGCATGGATACGGCACCTCCCGCGCTACCTGCGCGGGATCGCTCTCGAACGGAAACTGGCGGTACCACGGCCCGGCAATTCCGGCGGAAGAGGTGACCTCCCGGAAAATGAACTTGTTGCGCGCGGCCACCGCCGCCTCTTCCGGATTCGCGCTCAGCCCCAGGGTGGCGGCGGCCCGCGCCGCCAGCACGGTACCCTCGTCCTCCACCGCCACGACGGCATCCAGGGGACGCTCCAGGTGAAAGCCGGCAATATCCCGGGTGGAGGCTTCCACCGCCTGAAAGTCCAGTTCCAGCGTGGAGCCGCGCCGGAAATCCGCCAGCACGTTCGCCTTGTCGGAACCTACCACCAGATCCACGCCCAGCTTTGCGGCCGCCGCAATGAATTCCCCCGCCCTGTAGGACTCGGATTTCAACAGCAACAGCACTCGTGTGACCCGCCTGATTTGCATTGTCCTTGAGCCTCTGCCTTCATCTAAAAGCCAATACTTTAAAAGATGCCTTATTTAATCGCGAAATCCAATGATCGGACCGTATTCCGCCGGCAACCCCGGCGAGCAGTAGATCACTTCACGGCCCGCTCTGGGTCAACTCTTCAACCGGAACCGCAAGGCGTGAGCCGCCCTCCCCCTCCACCGACGGAAGGGACTGACTCTTATGCCGAGCCGCTTTGTTTCCGGAAACGCATCGCGATCATGATTATCAGTAATAGCTTCTTTTTCTTACATTGTCAACAGACACGACCGTTTCTCAACTGGGCTGAAAACCCCAAAACTGGATCGGATGGGGGATCTCAGGGCTCATCCATTCCGCTTCGACCGGCCCGCATAGCCGGCGGCAGTAATTTACCTTCGCCGGAGGGCGGCATAGTTGAAGGCCCGGGTTCGCTGATTGGGAATTCCACCTCATGCGGCGGCAGGCACATTGACATGGTCATACGCGGAGCCCCACGCATTGATCCTCGATACCCCCAGCACCGGTCAACAATCATACGGCAGGTGGCTTCTGCATTGTGAGAGTAACTTACTCCATCAGCGAATTGGTTTCGGATTTCAGGGAGGACTGCACTGAATTACGCCGGCTTCGATTAAATACGTTACTTTTTAGCTTGTTTGCCTTGACTTTTCACGCGGCATAATTTCTTATCTGCTATGGGCTAAAATCCGGGCGCACTCCCGGTTGAAATTGCATCGGCGATCTGTGGAGTTCCTCGTCGCAACCGGAAGGGGTCCTTGGCCGGGAAATCCCGCAGGTAAGGGCTATGTGCCCGGCGTCCTGCACGTTGCATTCGGGGTGGAAGAGAATCCCGCCCAGAGTCCCATACGGCTCCCCTGGGGGCCTGCCTGATTCAATAGGCGTGCGATTTCATACGGAAAATTCATAGGGAATATGGCTAAATCGCTTCAATTCATCATCGAAAAGTGCACGGGCTGCCATCAATGCGAACTGGCCTGTGCCGGGGTCAATGAGGGCGCCTTTACACCGGACAAATCGCGCATCCGCATTTTCCTGTTTCCGGATCAGTCCAAGAACGTTCCGTATACCTGCATCCAATGCGCCGAAGCGTGGTGCCTGCACGCCTGCCCGGTGGACGCAATCTGGGAAAATCAGGAGACCGGCGCCAAGGTGCTGGAAGAATCCCAATGCGTGGGCTGTAAAGTGTGTACGATTGCCTGCCCTTATGGCACGGTGGTCTATCATCCAACCACGGGCAAGGTGGTCAAGTGTGATTTGTGCGGTGGAGATCCGGCCTGTGTCACATCCTGCCCCACCGGGGCGATTTTGTTCACCGAACCGGAGGCCTCGCAGGCCGACCAAATGACGGAACCCGCCATCTACGCGGGCTCCATTGCCTTATAACCTGTTGCGGGAGAGGTGTTATGAGTTGGGCCAGACGAATTTTACGGGTCAATTTGAGCGACGGAAGCTGCAAAGAGGAAGCCACGAACATGGACTGGGCTCAGCAGTACCTCGGGCAGCGGGGGCTGGCCACCAAGTACATGACTGAGGAAGTGGACCCCAAGGTGGATCCACTGTCCCCGGACAATAAGCTGATCATCGCTACCGGCCCGCTGACCGGCACGGTTGCATCCACAGGGGGCAGATGGTCCGTCATCACCAAGTCTCCGCTCACAGGCGGGATCGCCTGCTCGAACTCCGGCGGCTTCTTCGGCGGGGAGCTGAAGATGGCGGGCTGGGACATGATCATATTCGAAGGAAAATCCCCCAAGCCGGTATATCTGCACATTTCCGACGACGCGTATGAACTGCTGCCCGCCGAGGACCTGTGGGGAAAATCCGTGTGGCAGACCGAACCCGCCATCAAGCAAAAGCACGGCGATCCGGAAACCAAGGTTTGCAGCATCGGCCCGGCCGGCGAACGCGGCGTGCTGTTTGCCTCGGTGGTGAACGACCTGGATCGCGCCGCCGGGCGCTCGGGGGTGGGCACCGTGATGGGCTCCAAGAATCTTAAGGCCGTGGCCGTGCGGGGCACCAAGGGCGTGCAAGTCGCCGATGCCCAGGCCTTCATGAAGGCCACCATGGACGGCAAGAAAGTGCTGGCGGACAATGAGGTGACCGGCAAAGGCCTGCCGACCTATGGCACTCAGGTGTTGATGAACGTCATCAACGAGACGGGCGCGCTGCCCACGCGAAATTTCCGCGACGTGCAATTCGAGGGCGCCAACAAGATCGGTGGCGAGGCCATGAACGAGCCGGACGAAAGCGGGCACGTGAATCTCGTCCGTGGCGCCGCCTGCTTCGCCTGCACGATCGCCTGTCAGCGCGTGTCCAAGATCAACAAGGACCACTGGACCGTCAAGGACCGCCCGGAATACCAGGGCGAATCCGGCGGCCTGGAATACGAGAACGCCTGGAGCCTGGGCGCGGCCACCGGCGTGGACGATCTGAACGCCATCACCTTCGCCAACTTCCTGTGCAACGAGTACGGCATGGACCCCATCTCCTTCGGGGCCACCGTCGCGGCGGCCATGGAGTTGTTCGACGTGGGTGCGATTTCAGAAAAGGAAGTGGGCTATTCCCTGACGTTCGGCGATGCCGAGGCGTTGGTCAAGCTCACCGAGGAAACAGGAAAGGGCGAGGGATTCGGCAAGGAAATGGCCCAGGGCTCAAAGCGGCTGTGCGAGAAGTATGGTCATCCGGAATTTTCCATGACCGTGAAAAGCCAGGAATTCCCTGCCTACGACGCACGGGGCATCCAGGGCATGGGACTCGCCTATGCCACCAGCAACCGGGGCGCGTGCCACCTGAGGGGCTACACCGTGGCATCCGAAGTTCTGGGCATTCCCGAAAAGACGGACCCTCTCTCTTCGGAAGGCAAGGCAGGACTCGTCAAGGCGTTCCAGGACGCCACGGCGGTCGTGGATTCCGCCGGCCTGTGCCTGTTCACGACGTTCGCCTGGGGCATGCCGGATATCCAGCCGCAGATTCAAAGCGCGTGCGAGGGCGATTTCTCCGTTGACGACCTGATGGCCATTGGGGAGCGCATCTGGAACCTGGAGCGCAAGTTCAATCTGGCCGCCGGGTGGTCCTCCAAGGACGACACCCTGCCCAAGCGCCTGCTCACCGAGCCCGCGAAAACCGGCCCGGCGAAAGGTAAGGTCAGCGAGTTGGACAAGATGCTGCCCCAGTATTACGAGATCCGCGGCTGGAGCAAGGAGGGCGTGCCCACGGACGAAACCATGCAGCGGCTGGGCCTGTAGGCGATTCGCAGGGACGTAACCTATTAAGGGGCACGTCGCGTGTCGTGCCCCTGTCCTGCGGGCTTGCACATTCGAAGAGGGGAGGCGCATTGCCTGATGCTCCTTCCCTTTTTTTTACAGTTGGTTGCTTCAAATCTTCCACGAACCCAGGGAGCAAAGCGATGAAGTATGTCGTCGCCGGGGCCGGGCCCGCCGGCGTGATCGGGGCGGAAACACTGCGCAAGGCCGATCCCGAAGGCGCCATCACCATGATCAGCGCCGAGGATGAGCCACCGTACTCCAGAATGGCGATCCCCTACTATCTGTCCGGGAATGTCGAGGAGAAGGGCACCTTTTTACGCAAGGAAGAAGATCATTTTCAAAAGCTGAACATTGACTACGTGCAGGGCAATGGCCTGGCGCGGGTTTCCCCATCCGACAAGCGGGTCGTGCTTGAGGACGGAAGCGAAATGCCTTATGACCGGCTGCTGATTGCCACGGGCTCGCGGCCCACCACGCCTCCCGTCCCCGGCATTGATCTGCCCGGCATTCAGCCTTGCTGGACCCTGGAACACGCCCGCAAGATTCACAAGGTCGTACAGCATGAGGCGCGCGTCGTGCTGATCGGTGCGGGGTTCATCGGCTCCATCATAATAGATGCCATCGGCGCCCTGGAGATCAATCTGACGGCGTTGGAAATGGAAGACCGAATGCTGCATCGCATGATGAATTCCACTGGCGGCGAGATCATTAAAAAATGGTGTCAAAACAAAGGGGTGAATGTGCTCACCTCGACCAGGCTGGAATCCATCGAAGCCGCCGGCGCGGACAAGTTTATCCTGAAGCTGGACAGCGGAGAGACGCTGGAAGCCGACTTGGTCATCACGGCCACCGGCGTGCAGCCCATCATGGATTTTCTGGAGGGCAGCGGGATCGAAACCGGCGAGGGCGTCCTGGTGAACGACCGCCTGCAGACGAGTGTTCCGGACATTTATGCGGCCGGGGACGTGGCCGAGGGCAAGGACTTTTCCCTGGGTGATCGGTCGTCCGTGCACGCCATCCAGCCCACGGCCGCCGAGCATGCGCGCGTCGCAGCCCTGAACATGACCGGGGCCGATATCGCTTACCGGGGCAGCCTCAGCATGAACGTCGTGGACACCCTGGGCCTGGTGCATTGCACCTTCGGCCATTGGATGGGGGAAGCCGGGGGCGATCACGCCGAATTCTTGGACGAGGCGCATTCCCAGTACCTGCGGCTGGAATTCTCCGCGGACATCCTGGTCGGCGCCATCAATATCGGCCCCTTCGAGCACGTGGGAATTCTGCGGGGCCTGATCCAGAACAGAATCGCCCTGGGAGAGTGGAAGCAGGCGGTGCTGGAAAATCCGAAGAAAATCATGGAGGCGTATCTGTCCGTGACTCAGTCGGGCCAGGTGCCGCCCCGCATGAGCGCCGCGGCGACGTGAGGTCGTCTCAAGGCAAATCCCCCACTGCGCGGCCTTGCGGCGGCTGGCCTGGGAGCGGCGGGACATCCGCACCCTGTTGTGGGACAATAACGCGGAAATTTAACGCCCTGACCGCGCCGATCAGCCCTCTGCAAGCGCCAAACGGAAAGCACCCATGAAGATCACCGTAAAGCTTTTCGCCATGCTAAGGGATCGGCTGCCGCCGGATTCGGATGGCGAGCAGACTGACGTGGAGGTCAGCGAAGGCGCGACGGCCCAGCACATCATCGAGCAAATGGAGATTCCGCCCCAACTGGCCCATCTGGTGATGATCAACGGATATCACCTACTCCCGGACGAGATCATCTCCCGCCCCCTGAAACCGGGAGAGGTGCTGGCTATTTTTCCACCGGTGGCGGGAGGCTGAGGGTGGCTCGGGACGAGTACCGTTTTTCCCGCGAAATGGGCTACACCCACCAGGAATTCCTGCGTACCCTGGAGACCTTCATGGGAGACGCGCCCTATACCGTCGCGGAACTGGAGATCGAAATTCCAGGCAACGGACGGAGCGTACGGATGATGCTTGCCAATCAGCAGGAGCGAAAGATCGGCCCGACCATGAAACTTACCTTCACGCCGGTCGAATTCGTTTTTGTCGGATACCCGGAGGCAGACAGGAAGTCGTTTCTGGAGCGTTTTGAACTGATATTCCGCAAGGGCGGTGGATAGGCCTCACGCCAGCCAGCGTTTGCGGCGCCGGTAGTGCTTGACTTCCCGGTAGCTCTTTCTGCCGCCGGAGGCCAGGCCGAGATAAAATTCCTTCACATCCTCGTTATTGCGGAGCGACTCCGCCGCCCCATCGAGCACGACGCGCCCGTTTTCCAGAATGTAGCCGTAGCTGGCGAACCTGAGGGCGATGGTGGTGTTCTGCTCGGCCAGCAGGAAGCTCACCTTCTCTTCCTCGTTGAGCCGCGCTACGATCTCGAATATTTCCTCCACCAGTTGCGGAGCCAGCCCCAGGGAGGGCTCGTCCAACAGCATCAGCTTGGGCCGTGCCATGAGCGCCCGCCCAACGGCGGTCATCTGCTGCTCCCCGCCGGAGGTATAGCCTGCCAGGGCACTGCGCCGCTCTTTGAGGCGCGGAAAATATTCGTAGACCATCTCCAGGTCGCGCCGCACGTTGGCACGTCCATCCTGCCGCTGGTAGGCCCCGGTCATCAGGTTTTCCTCGACCGTCAGATGCTCAAAGCAGTGGCGGCCTTCCATCACCTGGATCACGCCCCGGCGCACCAACTCGGAGGGATTGAGCTTGTCCACCCGCCCCCCCTGAAACTCGATACTGCCTTTGGTGACGTCCCCCCGTTCAGTACCTAGAAGATTGGATACGGCTTTCAGGGTGGTCGTTTTTCCGGCCCCGTTGGCACCGAGGAGGGCCACGATGCCCCCCTCGGGAACCTCCAGGGAAACCCCCCTCAGCACCAGAATCACGTGGCCGTAAATGACCTCGACATTATTGATCTGGAGCAGAGGGGTTTGCTTCTCCGTCTCTGGCATTGATTTTTGCAGAGCAATACCCCTAGGTGCAGTTGCTTCGTGGGGTGATATTGTTTTCCTTGGCGTATGCCGCGGCCGCTTCCTCAATCATCGGACGCACCACGTCCCTCATGACCGGAATCCACTCGCTGATGATCTTCCAGCGCTTGCCGTCCCATTGCTGGAAGAGCACCGGGCCGCCGCTTTCATGGTCGGCGCAGGATATCCGGAGCGGGCGCGTCATGCCACCCATGCCCAGTTCAATCAGCCGCTGCCTGGTGATGTTGAGGTTTTCCAACCCCCAACGCATCTGTGCGCCGGTGATGGCTTTGTTGCCATATTTCTTCTGTGCGGTGCGCACGGCTTCGATGTTGTACATGCCCGCGATCAAGGTGCGGTTGTAGAGCACTTCGCCCCAATTGTTGGCTCGGGCCTTGGCCCTGTTGCCCTTGTAGACGTACTTCAGAATATCCTTATGCACTCCCCAGTTCGCGCCGGGGCCGTTGAAGGTGGCGCTTTTGTAGCCTTTCGCGCGTGTCCCCGCGGGAACCACATCCGTCTCCGTGCCGGACCACCAGTTGCCGATGAAATGGTCCATCGGGAAGTTGATGCCCGCGGCTTCCTTGATCGCCACCTGATTCATCACGCCCCAGCCCGACATGAAGATGTAATCGGGGCGGTAGCGGCGAATTTGCAGCCAGGTCGCTTTCTGCTCTTGACCAGGATGGTCCACCGCCAGCAGCTTCAATTTGTAACCGAATTTCTTGGAAAGCACCTCCAAAGTCGGATTCGCTTCCTTGCCATAAGCAGAGTTGTGATAGACGTGGGCGATTTTCTTACCCCTCAGATTCCCGATGCCCCCTTCCATCTGCCCAATGTAGCGGATGACCGCGGAAGCTTGGCTCCAGTACGTGGTGGGTGCGTTGAAGATCCACTTGAAGACCCGGCCGTCCGCGGCGGCGGTGCGCCCATAGCCCGAGGAGAAGATCGGCACCTCGTCCACGGCGGCTTTCGGAATCAACTGGTAGGTAATCCCGGTGGAAAACGGGTGTATCACCGTGGCGCCGGTGGAGCCTTTGTTTTTCAATTTCTCGTAGCACTCCACGCCGATCTTGGTGTTGTACTTCGTCTCGCATTCTTCCACGACGATTTTCACGCCGTTGATGCCGCCGTCCCGCTTGTTGATCAGGGCATAGTAATCCTGGAAGCCGTTCGCCGACGGGATTCCGTTGGGCGCATAAGGACCGGTTCGATAGACGAAAAGTGGGAAAAACTGCGTCTCCTCCGCCATGACGGCGGTGGCGGCCAAGCCGGACAATCCGACCATGGCTCCGATTGCACTCAGCAAGAGATTTCTAAGTTTCATTTCACTCCTCCCCATCTTCCAAAAAAGTTATGTCTGGTTGCCTAAGGTTGAGGACGCTATCACGCCGGCTGCCTTAAGCCAAGCGCATTTGCACGCTCCGTCCGCCCATCAATAAGGGAACGGCCAGCGCCTTAATTTCTCCTTTACAATCTGCCAAATCCGAGCAAGCCCATTGGGCTCGACAATGAGAAAGAACACAATCAGCCCGCCAAATATGATCTCCTCTATATGCTTGGAGATGTCCGTCGCCATATGCACGTTGAAGGCGGCCGGGGCGTTTGTGAGCAAGATCGGCATCAGGGTGATGAATGCAGCCCCCAGGAAGGACCCCAGGATGCTGCCCAGCCCCCCGATGATCACCATGAACAAAATCTGGAAGGACAGGAATATATCGAATGCCTCCGTTTCCGCGCTTCCCAGCCAGAGAAACACCATCATGGCCCCCGCCAGACCGCAATAGAAGGAACTGATGGCGAACGCCATCAACTTGGTGGGCAGCGGCCTGATGCCGATGATTTCCGCCGCCACGTCCATATCCCGGATCGCCATCCAGGAGCGTCCGAGCCGGCCGCGCACCAGGTTCTTCGCGGCGAAAGCGAACACGATCACGATGCCCAGGCAGACTAAATAACGCGTCACGGCGGAGGCCCGGGGCCCAGTGACCATAAGCCCGAACAACTCCCGTGGGGGCGCGGTGATGGTGCCCGAGGGATTGTTGTTGAAGAACCAGCCCACCTTGTTGAACAGCCAGAGAATGAAAAACTGGGCGGCCAGCGTGGCCACCGCCAGGTAAAACCCCTTGATACGCAGGCTGGGCAGTCCAAACAATACGCCCACGGCCGCGGCGATCAGCCCGGCAATGATGAAGACGGCGAGAATGTTAATTTCGGGAATGTTCGTGGTGATCTTGTAGGTGGCATAGCCCCCAACCGCCATGAAGCCCCCCGTGCCCAGGCTGACCTGCCCGCAGTAGCCCGTGAGAATGTTCAATCCGATCGCCGCCAGGGAGAAAATCAAGAAGGGAATTATTATGGCCTGAAGCCAATATTCGCTTGCCATCACGGGCACCACGAATATTGCCGCCACAATGACCAGCATCACGGCCCAGCGGTCCTGAAAGATGGGAAATATCGACTGGTCCTGGGCATAGCTGGTCATGAATCGCCCGGTTTCCCGATATATCATCGTTTCACACCCTCTCGATTATGCGCTCCCCAAAGAGCCCCTGAGGCCGGAACATCAGGAACACCAAGGCAAGCATGTAGGCGAACCAGTTTTCGATCGCTCCGCCAAATAATGGCCCCCAGTAAATCTCCGCGACCTTCTCCCCGACACCGATGATCAACCCACCCACGATCGCGCCCGGAACCGAGGTGAAGCCGCCCAGAATCAGCACGGGCAGCGCCTTCAGGGCGATCAGGGAAAGCGAGAACTGCACCCCGCTTTTGGCCCCCCACATGATCCCCGCCACCAACGCCACCGCGCCGGCCACGGACCACACGATGATCCAGATGGTCTTCAGAGGTATGCCCACCGCCAGCGCCCCCTGATGGTCGTCGGCCACGGCGCGCAGCGCCCGCCCGATGGGGGTCTTGTGAAAGAACAGCGCCAGCCCCAAAACCATCACCCCCCCCACGGCCGCGGCGAAGAGGTCGAACTGGTTCAGCAGTATGCCGCCAACCTCGAAGGACTTGTCCGGAATCCCCACATCCAGTTGCTTGACGCTGCTCCCCCATACCAGCTGTCCCACGCCCTGCAGCACGAAATCGAGCCCGATCGTGGCCATGAACAGGATGATGCCTTCCTGGTTCACCAGCCGCCGCAGCATCAACCACTCGATCATGAAGGCGAGCGCCACCATTACGGCTACGGTGAGAATGAGCGCCAGCCACACAGGCACGCCCCGCTCCATCAGCCCCACCAGGGTCAGGGCCGCGAAGAGCACCATGGTGCCCTGGGCGAAGTTGAATACCCCGGAAGCCTTGAATATGAGGACAAACCCCAGGGCCACCAGGGAATACATCACCCCGGTGAGCAGACCGCCGATAACGACCTCGGCAAAGAACGTCGGCTCGGAAAACATATCCGCGAACGGCGCGACCAGAATCCCTTCAATTATTTCCACGCACGCCTCCAAATCTGTGGCCCGCGGCGGAGTCCGATGGGTCGATCATTCATGCTTCACCCCAAGGTAGGCATCGATGACTTCCTCATTCAGGCGCACTTCGTCGGGAGTGCCTTCTCCGATTTTCGCGCCGTGGTCCAGTACGACGATTCTTTCGCAGATGTCCATCACCACGCCCATGTCGTGCTCGATCAGGGCGATGGTGGTGCCGAATTCTTCATTCGTATCAATGATAAAGCGGGACATATCCTCTTTTTCTTCCAGGTTCATCCCCGCCATGGGCTCGTCAAGCAGCAACAAGTCGGGTTCCGCGGCCAGGGCCCTGCCCAGTTCCACCCGCTTCTGCAGACCGTAGGGCAGCCGCCCCACCGGAGTGCGGCGGATATCCTGAATTTCCAGGAAGTCTATGATCTGCTCCACCTTCCTGCGGTGCTCGATTTCTTCTTTCCGTGCCGGCCCGAAGTGAATCGCCTGAAGCAAAAAGTTCCGGTGCATCTTGGTGTTTCGCCCCGCCATCATGTTGTCCAGCGTGCTCATGCCCCGGAACAGTGCAATGTTCTGAAATGTCCGGGCAATCCCCTGATGCGCCGCCTCGTGGGGCCGCATCGCTTTGCGCGCCACGCCCCGGTAGGTGATCGTGCCTTCCTGCGGGTGGTAGAACCCGTTGATGACGTTGAGCATGGAGGTCTTGCCCGCGCCATTGGGCCCGATAATGCCCAGGATTTCACGCGGCTGGATTTTCAGGCTTACGTTGTCCAGGGCCTTCAGACCACCAAAGCTCAAGCTGATACTGTCCACCGCCAGCAGCGGCTCTCCCTTTTTCACCTCTCTTGCGGCATTCACAAAGCAGTTCTCGAATTCTTCAGGTTCAATAGTCCAATGAGCGCGCGGGGCGCCACTCCTCCGCAAACCTCCCTCCGCGCCCTATCCCATGGAGCGGATACGCAGGTCGGCGTTGATGGTGGACTTGCGGCCGTCCTCGAACGTGACCTCCGCCTTGACTTCCACGTGTTCCTTGTCGGAGTACATGCCGTTGATCAAATCGGCGTATTTTTTCCCGATGAAGCCACGGCGCAGTTTCCGCGAGCGCGTGATTTCCTCATCGTCCGGATCCAGCTCCTTGTGGAGGATCAGGTACTTTTTGATCTGAGCGCCATTCAACTCCTTGTCCTCCGCCAGGTTCTCGTTGACCCGCCTCACTTCCCCTTCAATCAAATCGTAGACTTCAGGCTTTTGGGCCAGGTCCGTATAATTGGTGTAATTAAGGTCCCGCCGTTCGCTCCAGTTCCCCACGGCGTCCAGATCAATGCAGATCATGGTGGTCACGTAAGGCCGGTCCATGCCGATCGTCACGGCCTCCTTGATGAAAGGGGAGAACTTGAGCTTGTTCTCGATATACTTGGGGGCGAACATGGTTCCCGTGGACAAGGTGCTCACGTCCTTGATGCGGTCAATGATCTTCAAATGGCCGTCATGATCTATGAATCCGGCATCCCCGGTGTGGACCCAGCCATTCTTCAGGGTTTCCTTGGTGGCCTTCTCGTTCTTGTAATAACCCTTGAACACGCCCGGGCCCTTGAACAGCACCTCCCCGGATTTTTCCACTTTCAGATCCACCCAGGGCAACGGCGGTCCGCAAGTGTCGGCACGAACGTCGTCGTTCACTTGCACACTGACGAACACGCTGGCCTCTGTGCTGCCGTACAACTGCTTGAGGTTAATGCCTATGGAGCGGAAAAAAGAGAATATCTCGGGGCCGATCGCCTCACCGGCGGTGATCGCGATTCTGATCCTGCCCATCCCCATGGTGTCCCTGAGCGGGCCGTACACGGCAATCTTTCCAATCTGGTACATCACATGATCTAAAGCGCTCCGCAGCGAATTGCCGTTTTTCCCGCTTTCCAGCCGAGCGGCCACATCCATGAAATAGTGAAACAGCTTCCGCTTGATCCAACTGGCGTCCTCCATGCGGATCATCACGGAGGTCAGCAGGTTTTCCCAGATGCGCGGAGGTGCGAAAAAGTAGGTGGGCCCGATCTCCCGGATATTCGATTGCACGGTGGCGCTGCTCTCCGGGCAGTTCACCGTGATGCCCCGGATCAGCGCCAGACCGAAGGAGAGGAAAAAGTCACCCACCCAAGCCATCGGCAGATAGGCGATTACCGACTCGTCGTCGCGCAACTTCTCGTACTCGCAAAAACGAGTCGTCGTCTCGATAAAGTTGCGGTGAGTGAGCATCACCCCCTTGGGCTGCCCGGTGGTGCCCGAGGTATAGCAGATCACCGACAGGTCCTCGGCCGATCCCTTGCCGATTTCCTCCTCGAAATAGGCGGGATTTTCCCCGGCGAACTTGCGGCCCATCTCCTGCACCTTGGAATACTCCAGCAGGTAGGGGTAGTCGTAATTGCGCATCCCGCGCGGGTCGTCAAAAATTATGAATTCCAGTTTCTTGCAGTGGGCCTTGATATTGAGCAGCTTGTCCGCCTGTTCCTGATCCTCGACCAAGGCGAATCTGGCCTCGGCGTGCTTCACCACGAATTCCATCTCCCGTTCGATGGAGTCCTGGTACAGCGGCACCGGCACCCCGCCCAGGCTCTGCGCGGCGAGCATGCCCCAGTACAGTTGAGGCCGGTTGTCCCCGACCACGACCATCTTGTCTCCCCGCTTGAACCCGAGAGAGGCCAGCCCGTTGGCGAGGTCCCTGCTTTGATCGAGGGAGGTCTGCCACGAGTGGGATTGCCAGATGCCCAGGTTTTTCTCCCGGTAGGCGATCTTTTTCTTGTCATACCGCCGGGCGTTCTCCAACAGCAGAGAAGGAAAGGTAGCAGCTCCGTTCGGCGTAGGTTTTAATTCCATGGGCCCCAAATTAGTTGGTATCGGTTGTAATATCAGTAACAAGTGAACCTTCTTTGATACTGCACCGGCTATGTCCCTGTCAATTCTTTCATGCCTCTTGCGGCAAACTTTCCGTTTCCCGAAATCCGCCGCTCACGAATGCCCCCGCTGATAATTTCTCCACCAGTCACCGGCAACACCCTCGCAGGTCTTCCTTGGGCCGGAGTGCGCGCTTCCCTCATTGTACCGGCAGGTTCCTGTAGTGGCCGTAGCGATCCGCGGATTCTATCGTCAAGGTTTTGACCTCGCTGCCTTGCAGCACGTTCAGGCGGACTGCCACGCCGGCGCGCCCCAGGCTCCACAATTTGCGGTAGAAATCCTCCATTCCGGAAACCGGGCGTCCCGCCACCCCAAGGATAATGTCCCCCTCCCCCACGCCCTTGCCGCTGGCCGGCCCGCCCACCGCCACCCGCGTCACGACGACGCGTCCGTACAACTCGGTCACGTACACCCCCAGCCAGGGCCTGGGAGGAGCCGACGAGCGGCCATGGGCGATCAGGTCGGCCAGCACCGGGCCCAACTCGTCAATGGGCACGAACATATTGCCCGGAAAATGGACGCCCTTTTCTCCCGCATCCCTGACGAACAACGAGCCCACTCCCACCAGCCGCAGTTCTGAGTCAATCAGGGCGGCGCCGGCGAAGTTTTCCATGGGCGGCGCGGTAAATATAGCGTTTTCCAACAGGTACTCCCAATAGCCCGCGAAGTTGCGCCGCGAAATAACCATCGCGGTCTTGAGGTTTCTGCCCCCCGCGTGGCTGACGATCAGCACGGGATTCTCCCGTTTCAGCGCGGCGGACACCCCAAGCCTGAGGGGTTTGCCTTTCAACGGCTTCAACGCCCGTAGCACCCCGAAACCCGACGCGGAATCGTACCCGACGAAGGCGGCGGGCAGGGCCTTTCCATCGCGCTCGAGTACCTGGACTTTGTCGGCCTCCAGGATGATGTACCCGATGGTGAGGACGAGCCCCTTGTTGTCTATGATGACCCCGCTTCCCTCCCGCCTGGTTCCCAGGGAGCGGGCGGTACGCGCCGATTTCGGAATCTCGGATCGGATTCCCACCACGGCGGACATGATGTCCTCCATGCTGGGCCTTTCCGCCGCGGCAATGGGCATACACAGAAGCGCGGCGACTCCCAGCAATGCTCCTGCCAGCTTCATTCCGCCCCCCAAAGATCAATGCCTGACCCGGCCCGGCCCATCCAACGTAGCGGCCATTGTAAGACCATTGCGGCCGACAGCCCGTAACAGCAATTACATCCGTGACGGGTTTTTCGTCTTCCCGCCCGGTTGTCCGCTTTGTTTCGCTTCAATTCCACCTCCGCCATCCGGCGAGCCCCAGACTTTATTTTTTCCCCACCCGCTGCTCCAACGCCCTCAATAAAACATGCTGCGCGCCGCCGGCGGTGATTTCATGCGTCGGTTTCCTCAGCTTCTCCTTCACCCACCGATAGGAATTGCAGTAACTCTTAGGCCATTCAATTTAACACGCAACTCCCTCATCAAATCTCCACAATTCTTTGCCGTCATCAAAGCAGGGAAAGGCCCCCTGATGGCGCTTCCGCGCGGCACGGACGCTGTGCGCGGATGGAGTGAGTTGCCGCTTGCCAAGGCTGCTGCGACCGCGATTCGGGTACTGGTTCAATTGGGGCCGGGGCGCTTCTCATGGGCCGGGAAATTGCATCTCCAACTGCTGGTGTACACGGCTGGAAAGCCGCTTTTTTAGAAGAAAGAACAATTGCGACGGGAGAAATGCAACTCCAATACGAGAAGATACTCGAGCAGAGCCGCCTGGCAGGCGAAATCATCGGAGAGCCCGATGGCCGGGAACGGCGAACCCATCCCCGGCTCAAAGCGGTGTCCGACGATCTCTGGATCAACTCGATTCAGGAATTTTCGATCATTGACATGTCCCTTTCCGGAATTGCGGTGCTCTCCAATCACCCTCTCCGCGAGGGGGAGATGATCGAAGTTTCCCTTGGGGACACGCTGAAAGCCGACGCTATGGTGGTGGGCTGCCTGATGGAGGAATCAGCCTCGGAATGCCTCGACGCCCAGTTCCGCATTCAGTGTAAATTTCTCGAAGACTACAAGGGCATGGAACTGCTGGTGAAAATCAAGTCCAAGCCCAACTAAGCTCCCCCCGGCGCCCCACGATTCATCGCCCCGCCGCGCCCGCCGTGTTCCCGATCTCTGTCTCTCCTCTCTCCCGCCCTTCATCCACGTCTACCACAACCCCCGTCTTAACTAAGGCTTATCGGATTTTTCCTCAGGCCCCCTCTTGCCTTTTTCCCGCGTTCCGCTTGAATGGTCGAGAAGCGATCCGTACCACGCCGGCTTTGCGCC
>CBDUSX010000031.1:0-17378 GCA_965369935.1 uncultured bacterium | reverse complement strand
AAGGGGATTCGATACGGCGGGTGCCCGGACAGCCTAAACCCGCACCCGCGGGGAGCGCAAGGCGCGCGGCCTACTCGATGATGTAGTTGAACCGCAGGGGCCGGTTGGCCCGCTCGATCTCGAGGGAAATTTCCGTCTCGTTCCGGAACAGGCTGAACAGGCGCAACGCCTGATCCGCGGTGGTGATGGAGTCGCCGTTGACGGTCTTGATGACGTCCGAGTTTCTCAGGCCCAGCCGGGCGAAAATGCTGCCCGGAACGATCCTGCGGATTTGGAAGCCTTGCGGGTTTCCGTTGACCAGATAGGGCACGACCCGCGCCTGACTGACAATGCCCGTGAAGTTTTCAAAGGCCTTTTCCACCTCCACGCTGGGAATCCGCATTTCAATGGTGTTGCCCTCCCGGGTCGTCTTGAAGGCGACGCCGCGGCCCGCGGCATTCCTGAATTTTATGGCGGCGTTGTTGACGCGTGGCACCGCGGCCCGTGGGCGGCCCCCGCCGGCCGGGGCGCCTTCCCCGATTTTGACGATATAGTTCCGCCCGTTCATGGCGACGATGATCTCGCTCTTGCGGATTTTGAGCAGCTTCGCCTGGCCCGTCGAGCAGTTTTTCGGCGCTTGTTCCGGTTGCCGGGGCAGACATTCCTTCCGGCGGTAGACCTCTTCCGTGCGGCCGTCCGGCCCCACCACGAACGCCACGGAATTGGCGCCCATCAGCATGGTGCCGGTCAGGGCGATCCGGATGGGAAGCTGATCGCTGACAGGTACCGCGGCGGGGGCGCTGGCCGGGCGATCGGGTGTGGCCGCGGTGGGCATCGCCAAGGGGGCCTGGGAGCGCCGGGCGCCGAATATGTTGGCATCCAGGATGGCCCGGAAATCCGCCAGGGGCTTGCGGGTGTTGGCGCGGCGGTTGATGCGCGACAGCTTTTGCCGTAGCGGCGGCGGGGTGTTTTCCACCAGTTGCCGCTCCAGCACGTGGGCCGCCGTGGCCGAGGCCGTATAGGCCAGCCCCATCAGCAGCAATGCGTTGACGCCCCACAGGATTGTGCGTATGGAAACCATGATTCGCCGCGTAGGATTGTGTTCGCCCGCATGCTCGGTAAAATACAGCCAGCTGAATTATAGGCCGATTGCGGCTTCATCACAACTCGCAGCCAGGGGCAGGAGGGCGCGCATGAACAGCCGGGAAGGGCGCCCGCCGCAGCGGCCGGCCGTGCTGCTCCTCAATTTCGGGGGGCCGCGGGACCTGGAGGAGGTGCGGCCCTTTCTCTACGAGATTCTGCGCGACCCCAACACCCTGCAACTGCCCGTTCCGCAGCCGGTGCAGAACCTGCTGGCCTGGACCATCGCCCGGCGGCGCGCGGCGGAGTCCCGCCGCCAGTACGGGGAAATCGGCGGGGCTTCTCCCATCGTGGAGGCCAGCGAGCGCATCGCCGCCGCCTTGCAGCTTGCGCTTGCCTCCGCGGGGCGGCCCATGCAGGTGTATGTGGCGCACCGCTACCTGCGGGGATGGAGCGCACAGACCGCGCGGCACATCGTCTCCGCCGGGGTGGACGGCCTGCTGGCCCTGCCCCTCTATCCCCATTTCAGCTACGCCAGCACGGGCTCCTCCATGCAGCAGGCCGAAGCCGCCCTGCGGCGCGCGGGGTATGGGGGCGCGCTGCGGGCCGTGCGCTCCTACCCGGATGCGCCGGGCTATGTGGACGCCCTATGCGCGCGGCTGACCGAATGCCTGGGCCGCGCCGCGCCGTCCCAGGCGGACACGGTCATCCTGTGCTCGGCCCATGGCCTGCCGGAAGCCTACGTGGCCCGGGGCGACCCCTATCCCGAAGAGCTTTCCCGCACCCTGGCCGCCTTGCGCCCGCGCTTTGCCGGGTGGCGGTTCGTGGTTTCCTATCAGAGCCGGGTCGGCCCGGCGCAGTGGCTGAAGCCCTACACGGATGCCATCGTGCCCGAACTGGCCAGGGAGGGAGTGAAGGAGGTGGTGTTTCTGCCCCTGAGCTTCGTCAACGATCACATCGAAACCCTGTTCGAAATCGGCCACACCTATTTTCAACTGGCGCGGAAAGCGGGCATGACGCCCCATCTGGTGGCCGCCGTGGAGCATCACCCGGCGTTCATCGGAGAATTGAGCGCCATGGCCTCGGCGTGGGCCGCCGGGGAAGCGGGCGTGGCCCCGTCCGAATTGCTCCCCCCGAAGCGGGGATGGTGGTAACGTGGATCGGCCATGACCCGTGCCTGTTAACTGTTGATGAATTATAAAGGCCGTCCTGTTCCGGTGTTTGTTTGAATTTCAGCGCGGAGTCTGCCGCCTGTGAAGAACTGGCTGATGAAAACGGAACCCTCGCTGTTTTCCCTTGCGGACCTCAAGGCCTGCCCGGACGGCACCGCCGAGTGGGAGGGGGTGCGCAATTATCAGGCGCGCAACATCATGCGCGACGAGATGAAGAAGGGGCACCGGGTGCTGTTCTACCATTCGGCCACCAAGGTGCCGGCCATCGTGGGCACCGCCGTGGTGGCGCGGGAGGCATATCCCGACGACAGCGCGTGGAACCCGGAATCCCGGTACTTCGATCCCAAATCCAGCCCGGACAACCCGCGCTGGGTGATGGTGGACATCCGCTTCGAGCAGGAGTTTCCCGGGCCATTGTCCCTGGAGGAAATGCGGAAAATGCCAAAGCTGAAGGATATGGTGCTGCTGCGGCGGGGCATGCGCCTTTCCATTCAGCCGGTCAGCGCGTCCGAGTTCGAGGCCGTGCTGAAGGCGGCCGGGGCAAAATGACCGGCGAGGCCGCGGCCACCACGCAGACCTCCCCTGGAGAACGGCGGGAGGCCGGCAGGCGGGCCGCCTGGCGCACCTGTGGAGGCATCGGGCGCACATGACGATCACCGGGGGGCTGATTCTTTGTGGCGGCAAGTCCAGCCGCATGGGCCACGACAAGGGCCGTCTGCGCTTCGGGCAGGCCACCTTGCTGGAGCGGTGCCTGGCGCGCATGGAGGAGGTGGCGGCGCCCGTGGTGGTGGCCCTGGGCGCGGAGGCGGCCGCACCCCCCCTGCCCCCGGGGGTGCTGCTGACGCGTGACGAGCGGCCCGGCCAGGGGCCCCTGTGGGGCCTGCTGGAAGGATTTCGGGCCCTGGCGGGCAAGGCGGAGCAGGTGCTCGTGATGCCGGTGGACATGCCGTTTTTCACCCGGCAATGGATGGAAATGCTGGTGGCGGGGCTGGAGGGCCGGCGCGCCTGCCTGTTTCAATGGGAGGGCATCACCAATGCCCTCACCGCCGCCTACCGCCTGGAGTTGCTGCCCAAGCTGGAAGGGCTGGTGGCCGAGGGCCGGATGCGGCCCATGTTCATTTCCGAAGGGGAGCCCACCCGCGTCATCGCCGTGGAAGACCACTGGCGGGAAGGGGAGGGGCCTCCGCCGCTGATGGACATGGACACCCCGCAGGCCTACCGGGAGGCGCTGCTGCTGGAAGGCATCGGAACCGCCGGGGGCGCGCCGGTGACCGTGGAGATCGCAGGGGCCGCCGTCCTCGGCAGGCCGGAGGCGCTTTCCCTGCCCCCTGTTTCCCTGTTTGCCGCCACCGGCCGGGACGTGCTGGACTGGGTGGGGCGGCTCTACCCGGAACTGGGGGACTCCCTCGAAACGGCCGCCGCCGGCGAGGCCCTGCACGCCATTGACGAGGCGGGCGCGCGCCGCCCGCTCGGCGCGGGGGACAGGCTCATCCCCGGCGGGCGCCTGCTGCTCGACCTGGGGGCGCCCAACGATTCACCCGAGTAGAACGGAACGCGATATGAAGCCAGCGACGAGCGACTATGGCACGGGCCCCTCCGGGCATGGCACGGGCTCCCCCGGGTGTGGCAGGGGCTCCTCCGGGTGCGCCCCGGGCTTTCTTTTAGAACTCCGTTTGCCACGCCGGCTGAACCGCCGGATTGCCCGCAAGCCCCGCGGAATGTTGGCCCCGCTGCGCCCGCGGCGGCTGGGCGCAGTGGCGGGCCTGCTGGCGCTGGTGGCCGGGCTGGGGGCCTGCTTCACGTCGGGAGCGCTGAAACCCACCGGCGGAGGAATCGCGGGCAGGGACTCGGCCCGGGTGTCCGCGGTGGTGGCTCAGACGCGGGCCCAGTTTCCCGATCTGTCGGCGGGCGGCTTGTCCTACAGCCAGCGCGGGCAGCCCGCGGAGCCGGACGAGCGGGCGCTGCCGCCGGTGTTGCGGGGGACGGGGGTGAGCGTGCGGCCGGGCATTCAGAGGGGTTCCAAAGCGAGGGGTGAGTTCGTGCTCTACCTGGACAAGCCCGCCTACAGTTCCGGCTACCTGCAGATAAACGAGGAAGGGAAGGGGCAGCTGATTTGCCGCATCCTGGCCTACGAGCACCGCGGCAAGCCCGGCGCGGAGTTCGAATTTCTTTATTTGCTCGGCGGTGCCGGCTGCACGCCTTCGCGCTATCTGGCCCTCATCGGAGGGCGGTTCTCCGACGGCGGGGAGGATTTCATCGCCATCGAGGGCACGGTGGTCGTGCCGGAGCCCAAGGGGGGCATTTCGGGCTGGCGGGAGGGCTTCAAGATCGATTTCGGAAGCCGCATGCCCCTGGAGCCGGTCTACCAGATCATGGTGGCCGAGACCGGGCTGCTCTTCAAGCGGCTGGGCCGGCGCATTTCCGGTCTGGAGATCCGGCGCCAGAGAATCGCCCGCCGGGAAGAGGCCCTGGCCGAGTTGCGGCAAAACCCCGCCGACGAGAGCAATCCGGGGCGCATCAGGGAGGAGCAGTCGGGCCTGGAAGAGTTGCGCACGCGCTTCGGGAGCGAACTCAGCGAAGCGCAGAGCCTCTTGCTGCGGTATTTCGGGTGGCGGGAGAAAATCGCCGGAGCCTACGCGAAATTCACCACAGGCAACCGCTATTCCTGGGCGGCCGCCGGGGAGCAGCAGGACTTTTACGACCGGTGGAAGCAGGTGGAACTGCACCATCCCAGAATTGACGAGTTGGTGCGGCGCCTGGAGGTTTTCCTGAAAAACCCGGCAAGTGTTAGAAAGGCGCGGGCAACCGCCATGGCCGCGGTGAAGCGCCACAACAACTGGGACAAGGACCCCTCCCGCCGGCAGGCAAAAAGAGAGTGATTGAGGGCGGAAAAAATGTGGCAAGTATTACAGCATTTTATGCTTTTATTCTCCTTGCGATACTGGTATGCAATCAGTCCTTTCCATAGGTATTTTGCTGTTTACCGGCAGATGGGGAGCCGGGTTAATTCTGCGATTGTAGTGGTTTGGATCGCTAGGAAGTGAACAGTCAAAATCATGAAAAAAGCATGCAAGGAGTCTGCTGATGAAATTTAAGTCATTAATCTCAGCCTCGGTTGTTGCCTTAGTGGCGGTTGCCGTGGCGCTTTCCCTGGCGTCCAGCGCCTGGGGAGCAAAAAGAGGCGGTACGCTGGTCATGGTCGTTGCCGGGCAGCCCCCGGGATTCGACGGACACCAGGAAGCCACCTTCGCGATGGTTCACCCCACCGCGCCACATTACAGTCTGCTGATCAAGGCCGATCCCAGCGATCCGGCGGCGGTGAAGGTGGTGCCCGATCTGGCAACGAGTTGGAAGGTCAGCAACGGCGGAAGGAAATACACCTTTAAGATTCGCCGGGGCGTGAAGTTCCACAACGGTGCGTCCTTGACAGCGCGGGACGTGGTGGCTTCCTTCCGCAAGCTGCACAAGCCGCCCAAGGGCACGCTGAGTCTCAGGAGGGCCTTCTTCGAGATGGTAGACACCATCACGAATCCTGACGACTACACGGTGGTCTTCAAGCTGAAGGCTCCCTTCGCCGCGTTTCTGAACGTGGTGGCGATTCCGTTCAACTATGTCTACAGCGCGGATCGGCTGAAGAAGGACATGAACTGGTACCAGAAGAATATAGATGGCACCGGGCCGTTCACGTTCGTGTCCTACTCCGCCGGTTCCAACTGGGTGGGCAAGCGCAACCCGAACTATTTCCGCCCCGGCCGGCCCTATCTGGACGGCTTCGAGGCCATCTTCGCGCCGAAGATGAACCTGCGCGTGCAGGCCATCCGCGGGCGCCGCGCCATGATCGAGTTCCGGGGCTTCCCCCCGGCGGCGCGGGACGACCTGAAGCGGGCGCTGGGCAAGGACCTCCGCGTGCAGCAAAGCACCTGGAACTGCAGCCTGCTGGTGACGCCCAATTCACACAAGAAGCCCTTCGACGACGTGCGGGTGCGGCAGGCACTGAACCTGGCGTTGGACCGCTGGCAGGCTTCCAGGTACCTGTCCAAGATCGCCATTATGAAGAAGGTCGGTCAGGCGGTGTTCCCGGGCCATCCCCTGGGTCTTACGCAAAAGGAAATGGAACAGCTGCCCGGCTTTAGCCGTAACATCAAGGCTCAACGCGCAAAGGCGCGGCAACTGCTGAAAGCCGCCGGCGTGCCGAAGGGCTTCAAGTTCGAGTTGCACAACCGGGCCGTGGATCAGCCGTACAAGATTCTCGGCGTATGGCTGGTGGACCAGTGGAAGCAAATCGGCCTGAAGGTGGAGCAGAAAGCGGTGCCCACCGGGCCGTGGCGCGCCGGTCTGCGCAAGAAGCCGCCCGAATATGAGGTGGGCGTGGACGCCAACTGCCAGACGGTGGTGAACCCGTCCCTGGACATCAGCAAGTTCATCTCCACGGACCGCAGCGGCAACAACTACGGCCGCTACACGGACCGCGAGCTGGACCGGCTGTATGACGCCAACTTGGTGGAAACCGATCCGGCCAAGCAAAAGAAGCTGCTGACGCAATTCCAGATGCGGCTGGGCAACCAGGCGTGGATCATCCACACCCTGTGGTGGGAGCGGATCATTCCGCACAACGCCGCGGTGAAGGGCTGGAACATCACCCCCAGCCATTACCTGAACCAGGATCTGACGGACGTGTGGCTGGATATGTAAGCCCGCACTCTGTTCCTGGCTAGTGTTGTCCGCGCGCCGTCTCCCCGGATTTCCGGGTGGGCCGGCGCGCGGTTTTTTTTTGCCCGCCTCAATTCTCTCCATCCTTGCGGGGGCGCACACGCCCACGGGCGCGGCCGCATGCCGGGGTCTGTCCCTTGAGGGCGTGAATGAGCAATGAGGGGGGGGCGATCTGCGCGGAGTCCGCTGCCGCCAGATACGGCCGCCAATACCGTTCTCTCAGGCGGCGCCTAGCCTTCGGCGGGGCTTTGGGCCAGGGCCATCAGATCGGAGCGCAGGGCGGCGTCGTCCCGCAGGGCGCCCAGCATGGCGGAAGTGGTCATCACGCCGCCGTGGTTCACGCCACGCATTTCCATGCAATAGTGGGAGGCCCGCACCACCACCCCCACGCCCCGCGGTTGCAGGTGCGCTTCCAGGCATTGGGCCGTCTGATGGGTGAGGAATTCCTGCAGTTGCGGGCGGCGGGCGAAATGGTTGACCACCCGCGACAGGGCGGACAGCCCGCAGTAATAACTGCCGGGCAGGTAGGCCACGGTGGCATGGCCCACGAAGGGCAGCAGGTGGTGGGCGCAGAGGGACTTGACCGGAATTCCGGACAGGGAGATCAGCCCGGTATGCTGGCCCTCCTCGATCGGATAGACCTTCAGCGTGAGTTCCGGCTCCCCCAGCCCCGCGCAGATTTCCTCGTACCAGGCCTGTGCGGTTTTGCGGGGCGTGTCTTTCAGGTGGGGGTCTTCCGGATTCAGCCCCAGCCCTTCCATTACCTGGCGAAATCCCGCCTCCAGCTTGTCGAGGTCCATGGCTGTACGCTTCCTTCCCGGCCGCCTCCCGCCGGTGTGTGATCCGTCAATCGTGGCCGGCCCGGCGCTCCGCGCCCCAGGGGGGCGGGTTGGCGGGCAGCCGCCGCCTGAGAAGGATACCCCTTGCCCACATTAAGTCAATCTCCCCGCCCCGGGGCAGGTGCGGGGTGTGAGGCTCAGTCCAGCGGCTGATTGGAGAAGAATTTGACCAGCCGTTCGTGTTCCGCACGGGCGTCCTCATAGCCCAGTTGCATCAAGGATTCCAGGTATTCCCGGTCGAAAAGCAGAAAGCTCACCAGATCGTTCGGGCGGTTGGGCGTGCCCTCCAGGGTTTTTGCGAAGAATTTTTGCACGGGCGTCAGGGTTTCCCGGCGGGACAGCACCCGCATGAAGTGCTCGGTGGCCATTGCGCCGATGTTTTGGCTGGGGCTGATCACGAGGGGGATGATCTTTTTCAGCGCATGGATATTCTCTTTGGTCTCGCGCCGTTTTCTGCGCTCCGCGTTGATGGCGCGCAGGATACTGCTGCCGTATATTCTCTCCACGTCTTCAATCAGGTAATTGATGCGCCGCATCTGCTCCAGATCGTATTCCAGCTTGTCGCTGAATACGACGTCCAGCATGGTGCCCAGGATGTCGCCCAGGGTGGGTTCCGAATCCTCCCGCCAGGGCTCCGTGCCGGGAATGGGCACGACGTCCGAGGGGTTATGGGTGGAAACGACCAGCAGGCGGTTGGCACCCAGGTGAATGGCCGGACTCATCGGCGTGTTCTGGCGCAGGCTCCCGTCCCCGTAAAACTGCCGGTTGATGCGGATGATGGGGAAAATCAGCGGGATCGCCGCGGAGGCCATGATGTGTTTGGGCGAAAGGGCGCACAGGATGGGTTCCAGCCCGCCCTTGCGGAAGACCGCATCGGGATGTTTCTCCATGAACAGCACCAGTTGCCCGCTCATCATGTGGGTGACCGATACCGTCACCGCCTCCACCACCCCCCGTTCCACGTTGCGGTGGATCTGGTTCCAGGCAATGCTCCTGCGCATGAAATTCACGAACGGGGAGGTGTCCAGCATGTTCCGGAAAGGAAAAGAAGCGCGCACCGGCTTGCGCCGCTTCTCCAAAAATTCCTGCAAGCCGAAAAAATTGGTGGCCATGAAAAATCCGGACTTCACCAAAAAGCCGGAAAGGGCCCTGATGTCGGTGCGGTAAATGTCCTCATCGGTGAGCGAGCGCCACAGATTGCGAATCTGCGAGCCCTGGTAAATAGGGTCATGGGCCATGGAGGCCATAAAGGCCGTGTTGATGGCGCCCACGCTCGTGCCGCTGTAAATCTGGAACAGGCTGGAACCGGCGAGTTCCTCGGGCAGCTGGCTGCGCAGGTAGTACATCACGCCCGCCTCGTACGCGCCGCGGGCGCCGCCGCCGGAGAGCACCAGCGCGTATTTTGTCGCTTCCCGCTTTGCCAATGGTGGGAACTCCCGTGAATGATGGCGGGGCGGGCGCCGCCCCGGGGTGCCGCCGGGATTTGCCCGCGCCGGGATGGGCCGTGTCCCCGGGGGCTCTGTCCCGGGGAGCCGCGCGGGCGATACTTTCAGGGGCGCGGCGGATCAGTCGAACCGCTGCACCTGGTAGAAGCGGTTGCGCCCGTCCTGGTCCGCCTCGTAATAAAAGGTGCGCCCGGGCACCAGCGGGAACTGGTCCTTCAACTCCTGCATGATCAAGGTGAACTGGTTGCCGCTGACTTCCAAGCGCACCACCGGATGACGGAAGACCCGATAGTAAAACCGGTTGACGGTCTCGTCAGCGAGCAGCCTTACCATCAGGGTTTCATCGTTCCAGCGGGGCAGAATCTCCGGGGCCTGGAACGCCCCCATGTCCAGCCCGTGAAGCCGCACCTGGTAGGTCTCGTCGTCGGCGACGGTTACCAGCCAGCGGGTAAGCCAGGGATTGGCCGGCTCCACGGACACCGTGCTGTCTCCGTTGGCCAGGGCCCGCGCGCGGTAAGCGATGGTGCCGTACTGGACCGCTCCTGCCGCCACATAAACCGCCAACAGCGCCGCGCTGGCTATGAATACGGCGCCGCGCAGGCGCGGCAGGGCCTCCACGCATACCAGCAGAAAGATCAGCAGCCCCACCAGCAGCGGGTGGCCGCCGGAGAACAGGGGCAGGCCGGCCGTCCGGGCGGAGAAAGGCGCCAGCAGTGGAACGCCCTCCGGCGTCAGCAGCGCCAGCAGCAGATGCACCAGATAGCCCGCGGAAAGACAGGCGAACAGCCCCCAGGCCGTGCGCCCGTCGGTCAGCGCCCTGCCCAGCGCGGCGGAGGCGGCGATCAGCAGCATGGCGGGAAACAGCCCGTAGAACAGATGATCCTGCACCAGAAAGGCGATCCGGTCTTCGGCGCGAAAGTAGAACACGGCGAAATCCAGCAGCGGAATCAGGCTGCCCGCCACCAGGGTGACGAAGCCCCTGCGCCCGAGCTTTCCCGCGACGGCGGGGTGGTGAAAGATCAGGCACAGCAGCAGCACCGCCGCCGATGCGTGAAACAGGGCTTCCACTTCAGTCATGGATCTGAGTTCGTCAGGTTGGCGCTTTCCCCCGCCGCGCCTGTTTGGGCCATTCGGAGCCGGTCAGGGGGGCTTGCTCCCCCGCATTGTTTCTTCTCAGCCAGAGTCTAGAGCAGCCCCAGCAGGTATCCGGCGATTCCCGCGGCGCATACGCCCTGATACGCCAGGCACTGCGCCTGGCCGACCTTCTTCATGGATTTATCGTACACATAACTCCAGATGGGCGTCCAATAGTAATACCCCACCAGCTGCCCCTTCGCGTTGAACAGGCGCCTGTTTTCCGCCCAGCCCGCCAGCCTGCGGGTCTGGTCCGATCCCACCACGAACAGGCGGATTTTGCCCTCCACGATCACCACGCCGATGGCGCCCTTTTTCTTGCCCGCCGCGTCGCGCAGCACGATGTAATTGGGGTAGATTTCAGCCTTGCCGACGGTCTGCTCCGCCGGGTTGAGGATGTCCACGGGCAGGGGCGGAATCTGGGCCCAGCCGGCCGGCGCGGAAGCCAGCATGGCGATCAGCAGGATGGCGTGTTTCATGGCAGCAGCCCCGCCGGGGATTGGGGAATCGCGTAACAGATCATCTTCGGTGATGCAGCGATCGCACCAACCGCGTGCCATTGCCCGCGAAGCCCCGCTGCTTCCCCGCTCCTGCCGCGCACCCGGCTCAGGCCGGGGGGCGCAACCGGGGCAAGCGCCTGTTCCCATTGTAATTTGCCACCCGCCGGCGGGCTTCCATTCTGCAGGGCTTGTGGTAGGCTCGCTGCATAAACCAGCGGAGCCTTCGCGGGCGCCCTGCGCGCTCCGGCGGCGGGGCCGCCCCGGCACGAACCAGAACCGATGACGATCAACGCCTTCCTGGCGGACATAAAAGACGACCTGGCCCAGGTGGAGAAAAATATCCTCGGGCATCTCAACACGGAAATCCCCCTGTTGAACGAGGTGGCGCAGTATATCCTCGAGTCCGGAGGAAAGCGCCTGCGGCCCGCCATCTTAATCATCGCCGCCAAAATGTTCAATTTCGAAGGGGACAGCGTCTACAAGGCGGCCGGGGCGATCGAATACCTGCACACGGCCACCCTGCTCCACGACGACGTGGTGGACGATGCGGATTTGCGGCGCACACGAAAAGCCGCCCGCAAAATCTGGGGCAACCAGGCCAGCGTGCTGGTGGGGGATTACCTGCTGGCCACCGCCTTCCGCACCCTCACCCTGCTGGGCAACGTGCCCGTGCTGGAGACCGTTTCCTGGGCCACCTCCCTGATGGCCAAGGGGGAGATTCTCCAGCTGATCCGGCAATACGACACGGCCACCGAATCGGAGTACCTGGACATCATCATCAACAAGACCGCCTGCCTGTTCGCCGCGGCGGCCAAGATCGGCGCCGCGTTCGGCGGCGCGGACGAAAAGCAGCAGGAGGCGCTGTACGGGTTCGGCAACGAGATCGGAATCGCCTTTCAGATCATTGACGATGCCCTGGACTACGCGCAGGAGCGCGGCCAGATCGGCAAGCCCCTGGGCCAGGACCTCAAGGAGCGCAAGGTCACCCTGCCCCTCAGCCATCTTTTGAAAATCGCCGGGCCGGACGAAAAAACCGCCCTGGACGACATCCTCAAGAAAGAAGTTATCGAAGACCAGGACGTGCTGACGGTGGTGGGCATGATGCAGGAGCATCAGGTGTTGCCCTACACTCTGGGCGAAGCGCGCAAGTTCGCGGAACAGGGAAAGGCCCGGCTCGAAACGCTGCCCGACCTGCCCGGGCGCCGCTCCCTGGCGCAACTCGCCGACTTTGTGGTGGATCGGGAATTGTAATTCCCTGAGGGTATCCGGCCATGAAAGACCCCCTGCTGCTGATCGCCAGAGAGGCCATTCACGACCGCATCACCGGCCGCAACGCCTACCGGCCCGTGGCCGGAGGGGCCGGCAGCCCACCCCTGGGCTGTTTCGTCTCGTTGAAGAAGCGGGAGCGCCTGCGCGGATGCATGGGCACCATGGAGCCCACCCACCCCACCCTGGAGGAGGAGGTGGCCGCCAACGCCCTGGCCGCGGCCCTGCGCGACCCCCGCTTCAAGCCGGTGCTGCCGGAGGAGTTCGGGCAGATCACAATCTCCATTGATCTGCTCACGCCCCTCGAGCCGGTGGCTTCCGAGGCGGAGTTGGACGTGGCGCGCTTCGGGGTGATGGTGCGCGCCGGATCGAAGAGAGGCCTGCTGCTGCCCGATCTGCCGGGCGTGCGCACGGTGCGCCAGCAGATTGACATTTGCCGGGAAAAGGCGGGCATCGCGGCCGGGGAAGAGGTGAGCCTGGAACGCTTCGAGGTGGAGCGCATCGAGGAATAGGCGCTCCGTGATCGGCACGGGAGACGGCCCTTCCGATCCATCCGCGCTGCCGGGCAGATGGTCATCCTCCGCGGCTACGCAGGCGGCCCGGCCGGGCCTGACGGCAATTGTCCAGAAACAATCCGTAAACAAAGCTTGCCGATTCGGCTTGAAATCGGATAAATTTGGGAGATGGCCTGATTTGGGCCTCGCAGAAAATCCTCCCAGGTAAGGGAGGAGCCCGATATGGATATCGGGTTACCGGCAAAACAGCATGGATGCTTGTATGATTGCCAGGCGCCTGTCGTTGGTGTTGCTGCTCTTGGGTTGCACCGCCTTCCCGGCCCTTGGGGCCGACCCGGAACCCGTCTTTTCCTTTCCCCAGAAACAAATCACGCAAGGTTCGCTGCCTCCAGTATTCGCGGAGGACGTGCTGCCCCTGTTTTCCGTCAGCGTGGCAACCCCCGGAGAGCAACGGCCCGCCTCCGCCGGAGAAGATGCGGACCCGCTGGAGGACTTCGGGCCCTGCGCTTCCTCCGGGGAGGGTCCCTGGCTGAAGGGCCTGCTTCGCCAGGCGGTGATCTGGCTGTCCGGGCGCGACTGCGCCGCGGCGGTCCCGGCTCCGCCCACCCCCGCGCCTGCCCCCGCGCCGCGCAAGGCGATGTTCAAGGTGGAGTTCAAGGACACGGGGTCTTCCGGGCGGCTTTTCAGCATGTACGCCCATGAGGCGGCGGACCGGTATCTGCAATCCTTCTTGCGGAACAGCAGAGGCGGTTTCCTGCGCGGCGTGCGCCGCTCCGGGCGTTACCTGCCCATGATATTCCGTATTTTCCGGGAGGAGGGCGTACCCGAAATGCTGGCCTACCTGCCGGCGGTGGAAAGCAACTACAATCCGCGGGCGCGCTCCCCGGCCCGGGCCATGGGGCTGTGGCAGTTCATGGTGACCACGGCCCGCCGCTACGGCCTGCAGGTGCGCTACCCCTGGTACGACGAACGGCTCGATCCGGAACGCTCCACCCGCGCCGCGGCGCAATTTTTGGCCTACCTGCACGACAGGTACGGCAACTGGGAGCTGGCCCTGGCGGCCTACAACGCCGGTGAGCGGAGGGTCAACGAGGCCATCCGCCGGGCGCGACAGGAAGGCCTGAAGCCCATCTACTGGAACCTGCAACTGCCTCCGCAGACCCGCGCCTACGTTCCCGCTTTCATGGCGCTGGCCAAGCTGTACCGTTCGCCGCGATCCTTCGGCTTTACCGAGCCGGTGCGGGAGCGTCCGGTGAGGACGGAAATCCTGGTGGTGGACAAGGCCTCGTCCCTGGCGGAAGTGGCCCACCGCCTGAACCTGTCCCTGCCCACCCTGGTGCAACTCAACCTGGCCTGGCGGCGGGGCTACATTCCCGGCGGCTTGAAGCACAAGGTGATGCTGCGCGTGCCCACGGGACTGAAGAAGCGCCTGCTGGCCTCCCTGAAATCCAACAGGCCGGTCACCCTGCCCTGGCTGACCCACGTGGTGGAGAGGAAGGAATCCTTGTCCCAGATTGCGCGGGGCTACGGCGTGGCCATGGCGGAAATCATGTCGGTCAACCCCATCACCAACAAGAATTTCCTGATGATCGGCCAGCGGCTGGTCATCCCCCCTCCTCCGGGCACACGCGGGAAAGGGCCGGCGAAAGGGCGGGCGTTGCGCGGCGAACGGGCGGAATACCAACCGCCGCCCGCATCCATCATGCATTTTCACCGGGTACGGAAGGGCGAGACGCTGCTGTCCGTCTCCAGGCGCTATGGCGTCAGCACGGACGACCTGCAACGCTGGAACGTGAGCCTGGAACTTCCCATCCGGCCCTTGCAGCGCATGGTGGTCTACCTGCCCCGGCAAGCACCTGTCAAATCCGTGGCAAGGATTTCCCCCTCCTCTTAAAAAAACCATTCTCCTCCGTATCCGTCCCGGTGTTCTGAACGCCGGGGCGGATTGCGCCAACCTGGAATATGTGGCGCAATGGGGCTGTTTTTTCCGGCGCCGCCCCCGGCGGGAGCGCGCGCCGAAGGACGATATTCTTTAAACCATGAGGTGCGATGAACGGAATGGAACGCTGGAAGGGCAAGGTGGCGCTGGTGACCGGAGCCTCCGCCGGCATCGGCAGGGCCACGGCCCAGGCGCTGGCGCGGGCCGGCATGAAAACCGCCGTCAGCGCGCGCAACGCGGAGCGCCTGGAGGAACTGAAGGCGGAGCTTGAAAAGGAGGGCGCCCAGGTGCTGCCCGTGGCGGCGGACCTGCAAAAAGAAGAAGACATCCACCGCCTGTTCGCCGAGGTGCGCAAGGCCTGGGGCGGGGTGGACGTGCTCATCAACAACGCCGGGCTGGGATTTCATGGCACGTTCGCCGAGCAGTCCCCCGCCGAGTGGCGCAACATCCTCGACGTGAACGTGTTGGCCCTGTCCGTCTGCATCCAGGAAGCGCTGGGGGACATGGCAGGCCGGCCCGAGGCCCACATCATCAACGTCTCCTCCATCGCCGGCCACCGCGTGCCCCCCGGCACGGGCAACCCCTACTACTCGGCCAGCAAGCACGCCGTGAAAGCCCTCACCGACGCCCTGCGCATGGAACTGGTGGGAAAAAGCAGCCCCATCCGCGTGGGCATGGTCTCCCCCGGCATGGTGGAAACCGAATTCCACCAGCGCGCCACCAAAGGCGCCGGCGACAGCAAGGAATTCTACTCACGTTACCGGGTGCTGGACGCCTCCGACGTGGCCGACGCCATCCGCTACATGCTGGCCACGCCACCCCACGTGGCCATCCACGACATCATCATGCGCTCGGTGGCCCAGGCGCATTAGGGGTGGTCTGAGAGAACGATTCGCGGCGCCTTGAAGCGGGGCCATCGGTACACCGCGATGGCGAAAGAACTTGATTGCTACGGCATTGCCGTATAAACTTTTCTGTACGGATTAGGCCATGGCGGCATCTCCCGTAACGGTTGTCGAGACGGAGCAATACAGGCGCTCGATTCGGGGCCTGCTGACGGAGGAGGAGAACGCCGAGTTCATAAGCTATATTTCCCGCCATCCGGACAGCGGAACCATCATCTCCGGGACGGGCGGCGTGCGTAAAGTGCGCTGGAGTGCCAAGGGCAAGGGTAAATCAGGCGGCGTACGGATCATCTATTACCACTATTCGAGCGATATTCCGCTGTACCTGATACTTGCATATGGCAAGAGCGATCAGGATAACCTGACTGCAGGCGAAAAACGGAAAATGAAATCGCTGGCGGCAGGTCTCAAAACCGGGCATCGAAAACAGAGGGAGAGATGAGCAAAGTTGGAGAAGATATCATACGGGGAATGAAACAGGCATTGGCCTACGCCAAAGGCGAGAACGACAATGTGCGTATCACCAGGGTGTTGGTTCCGGAACGGATCAACGTGGCCAGGGTGCGCAAAAAGCTGAATTTCACGCAGCAGGAGTTCGCGGACTTCTCCGGCATCAGCGTGTCCACCTTGCGGGATTGGGAGCAGAACCGGCGCCTGCCCAGGGGTCCGGCTCGCGCGCTGTTAACCGTGATTGACCGTGATCCCGGCGCCGTGAAGCGCGCGCTGGCTCAACCCCCCGCCAAGCGGCGGAAAGAGAAGGCCGCGCCGCCGACAAAATCTTCCAGGAAAAAATTGGCCTCCGGCTGACCGGTCCGCCCGCTCGCGGTATAGGGCGGCTGCCGGGTGTTCTCGTTCCTCACGGCGCGCAGTGGGACGGGCCGGTGACGATGCTCGCTCCAAGCGCGTCCCGCAGGGCGTCAACTTCCGGGCAGGGAATGTCTTCGTTGCCCAAGAGCAGGATCGAGCGCACCCGGCTGAGCGCCGCCAGCCCGGCGACCCCGTACGAAATGGAATTGGTGGAAAGGTTGAGGAAGGTGAGGCGGGTCAGGCTTTCCAGAGGGGTCACGTCGTTGATGGCGTTGCCGTCCAGCTTCAAATATTCGAGCCGGGTCAGGGTGGCCAGCGGACGCACGTCGTCAATGCGGTTGGCGGACAAATCCAGGCGCGTGAGGGCGGCGAGGCCGTCCAGCGGCGCAAGCTCCTCGATGGCGTTTCCGGCGAGGATCAACTCCCAAAGTCCCGCGAGATTTTCCAGCGGGGTCAGGTCACGGACGCGGTTGGCGGCCAGATTCAACGATCTCAGGTTCGTCAAACCCGCCAGAGGGCTCAGGTCTTCAATTTCATTCCCGTTCAATTCCAGCATTTTCAGAGCAGTCAGGGTTTCGATTCCGGCCAGCCGGGCCACGCCGCCGCTGGTGCAGGTCAGGGACCTGATGGCGTTGGCCGGGGCGTCCGCCGCCTCCACGCAGGCCGCCAGCGCCGGATCGGCGAAGGCTTGCTCGTGCAGGTTTTGCACGGAACCGGCGCCGCCGGCGAGGGCCGGCCCGGAAAATTGCTGTGAGGATTGGCCGTCCGCGGAAGTCCCGCCGCCCGGTTCGTCTTCGCACGCCGCCAGCGCCAGGCCCAACCATAAGCACAGGACGGCAAGGAACAGCCGGCTGCGCTGAATCGTACGGATAGCCGGGAATATGCCCTTTTTGCGCGGCATGGCGTTCCCCTTTCCCCCGCGTCCCTGTGGCAGGGATGGAACGGAATCAGGTCGTGATCGAACAGGGCGATCATACGCCCCCCTTTCCCTGAATTCCAGCCGTGGATGTGTCCGCCCCGCCGGTTCAACCGCCCGCTCGCGGTATGGGGCGGAATCGGGTATTCTGGCCCTGCAGCCGGGCCTTGC
>CBDUSX010000030.1:0-17435 GCA_965369935.1 uncultured bacterium | reverse complement strand
TCGAGGGACAGCAAGACCGTGCCAGGGTTCTTCGCCGTCCATTTCTCACCAATTTTGCGGGAGGGAAAAAAGAAAACGTAGTGGCAGAAATTGCCGACGATGTTTTCCGTCATTTCCTCGGTCGGCTCCAAAATGGACATTACCGCTCCTTCCGGCGAGACGGACTCTACCCCATCGGGAGTTACCGTCAAATTAACGATCTGGCCGGATTCCGGATCGGTGGATTTCACCTCCACGGTCTTTCCCAGAAGTTCCGGGATGAACAGGGTGTCCCAGGCACACCAGCCATACGCGGTGTATCCGTCATAGTGAAGCATGTGTTTTGAGAACGGACGGGAGGTGAGCCCCCAAAATCCGATAATCCTGTCTTCCTCGTAAAAAACCCCGCTCCAACCTTCCAGGATTTCATTGACCCTTTTGACGGACAGGCCCGAGGATTGAGCCAACTCTTCTCGGGAAACCGAATCCTTGCCACCTAACAACCGGTATAGAATGACGGCCACGCGCCGCGAATCGGGCTCCAATTTGGGGAAGACCTCTTGGATTTTTGCTGCAAAAAATTCCACGCTGCCGGCGGATGTTTTGGTTCCTGATTCAATTGCAGTCATAATGACTTCCTCACTTGATTTCCCGTGATTGCCTGCATTTGGCCCGCTAATTTCCGTTAGTTGGCCTTTGGTACGATTATCAGCTTAAACCAGAGGAAACTTGACCCGCATCCGTGCAATCACGCAATTTTGTAGAAAAAACGGCGCCCAATGGCCATTTCCTGGCGGAAAACACGTAGTGCGGGGAAGAGAGAGCTAAAGCAGTTGATGGGTCAGCGCGTAGGCAGTGGCGTCGGCGCGGCCGCGGGCGTCGATCTTTCCATAGGCGTTTCCGATGTGCCGCTCTACAGTGCGCACGCTCAAGAAAAGTTCCTTGGCGATTTCGTTGTTTGTCTTGCCCCCTGCTATGAGCCGCAATACCTCGGCTTCACGCTGTGTCAAGCCGTCGGGATAGGTATCAGATTTAGCACTGCCTCCAACAGGCAATCGCTCGGCGCCCCCCTCCCGAAGAAACTCGGCAATAGCCTCAATCGCCGGTTCCATATCGCCCAAATACGGGGCGGGCGATTCCCCGGCCAAAATCATCAGGCGGGAATCGGGAATTTCCGAGGCTAATTGCTTTGCGATGTCGATCGGAATCCAGGCAATATTATTCCGGTGCAGCACCAGAGTCGGCGACTGAATCTTCGGCAGAAACTCCGTAACGTCATAGCTTCCCATGGCTGTCAGTGCCGCCCGCGCCACTTCCTGCGTCACACTTTTCCGCAGGTTGTCCGCCGCGTGATGGCCTATCTCGCCCCCCGACCATCCCAGCACAATTTGCGCGCACGTATCCGTCATAAGCTCCCAGTCTTGCCCGATCAGGCTCAGCCACGCCTGAATGCGAGGTCCTTGCACAGCGGAAGTATTCGCCCAAGCGCACCACAGTATCAGGTGTTGCACCCGATCCGGGTGGCGCACCGCATAGGCAACAGCGGCCGGACCCGCACCGGCGGCGCCAAACAGATCGAACTTTTCTAAGCCCAGCTTACCAACCACAGCCTCCACATCGAGCAGTTGGGTTTCCAACGAAAAATCCGTGACGTTGCGCTCTGACATTCCCGTGCCCCGGACATCGTAACGCACGAGCATTCGCTGCCGCCCTATCCGCTCATACCAAAGTTGGCATTCCGGGATTTGCCACAGTTCGATATGATTCCACGGCCCTCCTGTCATATAAACGAGCGGAGCACCTTCTCCCAGCGTCCAGAAGGCGATGTTCACACCGTCTGTTGCCTTGGCGAATCGAATGCGTGGCTTCATGGAATACGGGGGTTGCGCCGGCATTTGTTTTCTTCCCTTGGTCAGGAAAGATGAAGAATACACCAATTTGAACAAGCCGGCGACTGAGCGCTGCATACCGCCCTTTCTCATCTTTCGATCCAGAGAGAGCTATTTTTCCTCCTTGACATCCTCCATGGGGGGATATAGTTTTCGTGGAGCCTATCCCCCCCATGGGGATATGACGGTTCTATTCACAATGCCCATTCGACCGCGATTTCAATAATGAGTTTTTCGAGAACCGAAATTTCGGACGGGCCATGTGCAGACACCTATTCGCAATTCGCGTGAAGCCGTTAGCGCTGTCATTGGCTACATGGTTTCTTTTCCCTGTCTTGGTTTGGGCTCAGACGGATTTGCCGGAAGGTCCTCTGACACTTGCCAGGATTCTGGAACTGGCTGCACAGCACAGCCCATTGATTGCCGCGGCCAAATCCAGGGCTGACTCGCTGCATTCGGGGGCGGAGGCAACACGGGATGCCCTGGGTCTCAGAATTACGAGCAGCGCCGGAATTCTCTTCGACCCAGTAGAAGAAAAGAGGCTGATCGCCAGGTCAAGGCCGCGCGCGAATTTTCCGCATTCAACAATCAGGTGCTGGACGATCCGCGCCTTGAACTGATCTATGACGATGGGCGTCACTTTCTCGCAGTCTCCGGCAGGCAGTTCGACCTGATCATTTCCGAGCCCTCGAATCCGTGGATGAGCGGTCCGGCGCGGTTGTTCACCCGCGAGTTTTTCACCCTGGCCCGGAGCAGATTGCGCAAGGATGGCGTATTTGCCCAATGGGTTCCGCTCTACGGTTTAGGCCCGAGATACTTTCGCTCTTTGTTGAAAACCTTTCTGGATGTGTTCCCGGAGGCTGCGGTCTTTCGCGTAGCCGAAGGCGATCTGCTGTTGATCGGCAGCAGTTCGCCGTTGCAAATCTCTCTAGCCGGGTTCGAGAGAGCATTCGCCGCACCCGGCATCCGTGAAGACCTTGAGCGCATCGGCATAGATTCTCCGGGAGCGCTGTTGGCCAAATGGATCGGCGGCAGCGCCGCCTTGCTCTCCGCGGCCGGTGAGCAAGCGGAATTCAACACGGACGACAACGGGCTCGTGGAATTTGGCGCGCCAGGATTTCTCAACCAACCAACCCGGTCGGAAAATCTGAGCTTGTTGAAGCAAGGCAGGAGGCCAGCCGAATTGGAATCAATCCTGCGCCTGGATTCTCCAAAATACCAATCCGCTGAAATCCTGATCGATGCGGCGGAGGAGGCGATCAAGGATCGTGAGTTCAAATATGCCACGGAGATTTCCGGCATCTTGAAAAGGCGGAATCAACTCTCGGCATTTCATTATGTGCGGGGTGCGATTTTGTTGGCGCAGGGCAAAAACGAATTGGCGCGGCCCGCTTGGCGAATGGTTCAGCCTGACAGCTCGGTATTTGTGACAGCCAAGTTGAAGCTGGCCGAGCTTGAGTTCGAGTTGGAACCGGGGGCCGATGCCGTGGCCGATACGCTCAGGCTAATTCCCCAAGCCGCTGGACGCAACGCATTCAATTTTCTGCGAGGCCGGATTGCGCTGCGCCGGGGTGATCCCGATCAGGCGTTGCGTGCGTTTCGGCGCATCACTCCGGACGACGCTGATCGCATGGCGCTGGAAGTACTGCTATATAGCTATCTCGCGATTGCGCGAAAAGGGGACCAGGAAGGAGCAGAGCGCGTTCGACAAATTTTTTTCAGCCAGGTCACGCGCATAAGAAGGGCCGCCGAACGAGACCAGGGGCAGATAGTGATCGATCAGCTCCTTGCGGCATTTTCCCCGCGTAAAACCCGGTGGCTGAAACCAGCGGAGCGCGCCCAATTGGAGGAATGGTTGCGGACGCGGCTGCTGGAGCCATTATCCCGGTATTATAGAGGCGTCAGTCTTTTGTGGAGCGGCCGGGCGGGGGAGGCGAGTGCTGCATTGCGTCGAGCCGCGCTGGCCCTGCCTACAGCGGACCCAGGGTCAATGATTCACTATTTTCTTGCGCTCAGCATTGAGAACGAGGACCCGGCGGGCGCCTTGAAGTTGTTGCGTGCTTTCGCGGATGCGCGGGCGGCGGAACAGCAGGACAATGGTTGGCTGGACGGTAATGTGAAGCGGTTAATGATCAAGCTAAGATCAGACCGGTGAGTGCTGAAAAAATAAAGGCTGGCGGGGGGATGTGGGAGGCTAAGTGAGGTAGGAAATCAGGCCACCCTTGAAGAGCCAGTAGTAAACGATGTAGGAGCCCGCCAAGATCAGAATGGCGGCGGTAACGTGTTGAACATAGGGCATGATCTTGCGTACTTTTTCGACAATCAGCCCCTCTCGAAACAGAGCCACCCCCAAGGTCAAAGCCAGGATCACCAGCCCCATTCCAAGGCTATAGCTGAAGAACTGCACCAACCCGCCCACAAAGCTCGTCGCCGCGACCGCGCTCCCGACAACAACCAGAAATATGGGCAGGGTGCAGCTAAGGGAAGCGGCGCCGAACGCGATGCCGAACACGAAGAATCCGCGAATTCCGGTGTTGCGAGGATCGCCGATGCGGTTCGCGAGCCGGGTCAGGCCAGGGGAGGAAATGTGACGTCCCGTGGCCATCCATAATCCCAACAGGACGAGCGCCGCCCCGATAGCCAGTGCAATCCAGGGAACCACCGAGAGCAGAACCCTTCCTCCACCCGATACAACCGCGCCCAATGCGCCGAACAAGAGCATGAAGCCGGCGGAGACCACACCCGCCACGGCCAAAGCCTGCCCCGCCCTCAGCCAGCGGGAACGTTCGTAAAACTGGACGTCCTGTGCGCCCAGGTAGAGCGAAAGATAGACCGGAAGCATGGCGAATCCGCAGGGATTCACGGTGGACATCATCCCCGCCCCGAACGCGTACCCGACGGGGAGGGCATCCACCAGCGCCGCCATCCAATTCGTCACCATCACTTGGGGGTCGCTCATAACGCCTTTTGCACCGCCTCCTTCAATTGCTCATAGGGGGTTGCGTACAGGTCCCTGAATACGATACGGCCTTTCCGGTTGATCACGACCGTCGCCCCGGCCGTCTGAATCCGCAACGTCCGCACGGCCTCCATCCGCGTATCCTGGGCGTACACGACGTCGCCCCCTCCCACGCCCCGCCAATACTGCCGCCAATAATCCAGGGGCGCACTGACGAGCAGATTCACGGCGATCACTTCGAGGCCCTTGTCTCTGAATTCGGATTGAATGCGGGCCAGCGCCGGAGCCTCCAGCGTGCATTCCGGTCAGCCGGGAAAGGAGAAAAAATAGACGAGGGGCTTGCCGCGCTGTTCGGAAAACACGTAGGTTCCGCCGGAAGTGTCCACGGTGAATTCGCCCACAACCGGATCAGCGGCCTCCCGCACCGGCCCGGAAAACGCGGCAAGGGCCACGGCAACCATCGCGGCCAGCCCTGCGGCGGCGGCATAAATCTTCCATCTTCCGCCCTTGCGGGCAGGCGCGTTTGAGTGCCGGTTTTTCCTTTTCATCGCACCTTCCAAGTTCTTTTCGGATTTCATGCCCGGCCATTGGGAAACTTGCGCGGCGGGTGGGAGCACCGTCCGCTCCTCCGCGGTTCAGGGGGATTTTTCCACGGCCCGCATCCGGCTCTTTCTGATCGTTCGTCTCACCGTATAGGCCGCCACACCAAGCAGCAGCACCAGGGCGGCCCCCTGCACCAGGGGATTCCGCACGAATCCGACCAGGGCCGCCAGACCGGCTGAGCCGAACGCCACCGCCACGAAAATTGTGCCGCAGCACACCGCATGGGCAACCAAGACTGCCAGCAGGCCCTTGTGCATGCCGAGACCGCTCCGATCGTGCTTGCTCATTACGAATCCGCTCCTCTGAGGTTGCACGCCCCGCCCGATGCCGGCAGCCGGCGGAGCAGCCGGGCGCATTCGGCCGGCGGATACCCCGCGTCCGTCAGCGCCTTCCGGATCGCCCCGGCATCGCTCCGGGTGGCGCGAATCGCACAATCCGTTTCGTGTTCCATCCCGCCGCGCCGGGCCATGAGGCCCGGGCAGGAGAATTCCGCGTTCACCGCCCCAGCAGGAACCAGCAACACAGGCCCAGCAGGGCGGCGAACGCCACGGCGGCGAGGGTCACCGTCCATGGAGAGGCGGGCTCCCCGGATGCACCGTGCTTCTCCCTTGAATGGGTCTCGTGTTCAGGATTCTTCATTGGGCCCGATGATCATAGTTGCGTGTCCGAATCTCCCATCGGCGCATCATGGCGGTGCCGCGACTCGCTCCGCATCCACCGTCCGCAGGCGATGGGGATTTTTCAGGATTGTTTGAGCAGGGTGGCCAGCACCCGGGTCACCTTCTCGATCCTCTCATCTGCGTCCCCCGCCATGCAGGAATCCATGCAGGCCTTCAATTCGTGGTCGAGAATTTGACTGGAGAACTGGTTCAGCGCCGCCTTGATTGCCGTAACCTGGAGCAGAATTTCATCCGCGCAACGATGGTCCATAACCATCTTTCGTACCGAGCGCACATGCCCTTCAATCCGGGCAAGGCGATTCACCAGGGTTTTTGAAGAGAACTCGTCGAGGTACGGCTGATCTACATTCAACTGAATAACTTTGTTTTCGTGCTCTGCCATTTGGCATCTCCCTGTTGTGATCCTATATCCCCTCCAGGGGGATATCAACGCTTTTCTATGCGGCTCCATTTCAGAGAACCGCGCGTTCAGCGGACGCCACAGAACGAATGTGTGTATGGCGTTAACGCACCTAGCCATCTGATTTGATCGTCTGCACCACCCTAACGCCCACCCCAGTCCCTACCAAAAACCTCATCCGAAACCTCGCGGGGTTCTGAGTCTGTGGGATGGCCGTGTGTGGTGAGGGCGATCCGACGGAGTCGAGCAGGCTCCGGTTCGAGCGCGTCCAGGAGCCGCCGCCCAATCCACAGTTGGTGGAGCAATCCCGCCGGGCGTTCATGGCCCCGCCTGGCCTACCTCGCCCCGGACATCACCGAGGCGATCCGCCTGCGGGCGGTGATCCACGGCTTGACAGTCGAAATTACGGTCCATATCGTCCTTGCATGACCCGAAATTGGACTATCCCACTTGGTTCAGAAGCGCCCAGGGGAGGGAAGATCCCGCACTACCTTCGGATTCGGGACGATATCGCCTCCCAGATCGAAGCGGGCCTGCTGAAGTCTCAGACCAAGTTGTCCTCGGAGCGGATGCTGAGTGAAACCTTTCGGATCACCCGCATGACCGTCCGTCAGGCATTGTTTCAGCTTGAGGGAGAAGGTCTCATTTACCGTCTGAACCGCCGTGGCTGGTTCGTTTCACCCTCACGGCTGCGGTACGATCCCACGGCGGACATCAGCTTTACCGAGAATGTTCGTGCCCAGGGCGGGGTAGCGGGCACGAAAATCCTTTCCAAGAAAGAGACCGTCGCTTCGCCTTGGGCCTGCCAGCATCTGATGCTTCCGGCTGAAGCACCGCTATATCTGGTAAGCCGCCTTCGTCTGATCGGCGATCGGGCGGTAATGGTCGAACGCCTGCATGTGAATGCCGCCCTGTGCCCCGGATTGCTCGATCTTCCGCTCGATCAATCCCTGACCGAACTTCTCGCCCGGCATTACGGAATCATCGTGCGCCGCGCCCGGGTCACCATGCACCCGGCCGCCCTGATAGGATCGCAAGCCGAGGCGCTGGGCGTCGCTGTCGGTACCCCGGGCCTCTACTTGTCCCGTACCAGCTTCGATCAATTCAACAACGTGATCGAGTTCGATCAGGAATTCTGGCGGCACGAGGCATTGGAGATTTACGTCGATGTCCCTTCACAGAAGAATTCGGAGCGATAGAGTGAGGAAAGGCAGGAAAGCCGGCTCGCAATCGCCCCGCTCACGGCAAAAAAGCGGAGACCCCCTTTTGAACAGCGCCGCGCCGATCATAAGGATTGAGGAGGTCTGCAAAACCTTCAAGATTCCGGGGCGCGATCCGGTCAGGGCCCTTTGGAATGTCAGCAACCAAGTGCGGCAGGGAGAGGTGCTGGTTGTTATCGGGCCGAGCGGATCGGGAAAAAGCACGCTCTTGAGGGCACTTAACGGCCTTCAAAATGTGGATTCCGGAAAAATCATTGTCGCTGGGGTGGAGATCACCCACTCCAAAACCGACATGAACAAGGTGCGTCAGGAAATTGGGATGGTATTTCAACAATTCAATCTTTTCGAACACAAAACAGCGCTGGAAAACGTGACCCTTCCACAGACCGTCGTGCTCAAGCGGTCAAGGGAGGAGGCCAGGGAGAATGCCAACCGTTACCTGGATAGGGTCGGCATCGCCGGGATGGGCAGCAGTTACCCCAGCCAACTCTCCGGCGGGCAGCAGCAGCGGGTGGCCATCGCCCGCTCGCTGGCCATGGGCCCGAAGATCATGCTGTTCGACGAGGCCACCTCCGCGCTGGACCCGGAAACCGTGGGCGGGGTGCTTGAATTGATGGAGGACCTGGCATCCGAGGGCATGACCATGGTGGTGGTCACCCATGAGATGGGATTTGCCAAGAAGGCGGCCGACCGGATGCTTTTCATGTCCGACGGCGTGCTTGTCGAGGAAGGCGATCCCGAGAGCTTCTTTGAAAACCCTCGGGAAGAACGCCTGCGCGCCTTCCTCAGTTCAATCCTGTAGACTGCTCCCCCCTTATTTTTTGCCAGTCTCTTTTGGACTAGACCAGTTGGGTTTGGTTGGGATATACGAACTAAGCGCACGATTGTGTGCATGAATCATGACGTCTCGGACGGCAGACGCGTGGCGTGCCGGAGAGACGGTGAATAATCCAAGGGGAGGTTTGTGAAATGAAAATCCTGCAAAGATTTTTGCTCATGGGGAGCGCCATTTTTGTGTTGGGCCTGTTCATCCAGAGTCAGGCGAGCGCCGATGTCCTCCAGGATATCGTCAAGCGCGGTGAGTTGAGGGTTGCGGTACAGACCCAAGGGCCGCCGGTCAGTTTCGTGGACAAGGGTGGCAAGCGCACCGGATTCGCGGTCGAGGTTATCAAGATGATGGCCAAGGATATGGGCGTGAAACTCAAAATGCTCAACTACGATTGGAAGGGGCTGATTCCCGCGGTGAGATCGGGCAAGGCTGATTTTCTCGCCGCCGATATGACCCCCAACGCGAAGCGGACATTGGTGCTGAGCTTCACCGAGCCCTATCTTTTCAGTGACGTGGTGCTTTATTCCAAGAAAAGCAAATCCTTCAAGACCTGGCAGGACGCCTGCAAGCGTGGCGTCTCCATTGGCGTGGTTCAGGGCAGCAGCAACGTGGGGTTATTGAAGAAAGCGTGCCCGAAAACCACCATCAAACAATTCTCCGGCGGCGGGCCTGCCGTGGCGCAGGCGGTGTCCAGCGATCGGGTTGATGCGGCCATCAACGACCAGGCCTCCGCGGCGGGTTACGTCATCGAGTTCCCGAACTTCCATGTGCTGAAAGGCGCGTTGAAAAGCTGGCCGCTCAGCTTTGCCACCCGGCCGGATGAAGTTCATCTGCTGCGTTGGCTGGACAACTACTTCATGCTGATCCGCACCGATGGCCGGATGGACAAGCTGGCCGATTACTGGATGCGCACCCCGGCATGGAAGAAAGACCACTAAGCACGGAGCGCGTTCCCGTACCGGTGAGAATCCGGTGTTCGGCTTGAAAGATCAGGGGGCTCGGCCATGCCGGCGGAGCCCCCGCCGCCGGCGTTCAACTGAAGCGGGGATAGATACAGATCATGCAACGCGTGTTCGACATCATCATTATCGGCGGCGGCGTTGTCGGGGCCTCCGTCGCATTCCATCTGAAAAAACTGGGTGGGGGAAGCGTGCTGCTGATGGAGCGAGGCGGCATCTGCTCCGGGGGTACGGCCAAATCCTGCGCCATCGTGCGCAGCCACTATTCCATCCCCACCAATACCCAGATCACCGTCAAGAGCCTGGAGTACTTCAACCACTTTCCCGAAATGCTCGCTGATGCGGAGGCATCCTCCGGATTCGTCAATTGCGGCTATTTGATAATGGCCCCCGCCGGCCCGCAGGGAGACAGCGTCAAGGCCAATTTGACCAGCCAGGCCAGTTGGGGAGCCGACACCCGTGAAATTTCCCGGGAAGAAGCCCTTGAACTGCACCCGCTGCTGCGGGTGGATGATGCCGAAGTGCTGGGATTCGAGCCGGACTCGGGCTATGCCGATCCTTACCTCACGACCACGGGTTTCATGAACGCCGCCAAGCGGCTGGGAGTGACGGTGCTCACCGGGTGCGAGGTCACGGACCTGTTGTACGAGGGTGGAAAGATCGCGGGCGTGAAGTCCAGCCAGGGAGATTTTTCCGCGGGGCGGGTGCTCAGCGCGATCGGCCCCTGGAGCCATGCAATCGCCAAAGCCGCCGGTTTCGAGATTCCGATGGAGGTGTCGCGCCATACGGTGCTGACCTTCCGGGTGGCCGAGCCCTATCAGGCCAAGCTGCCGATCATCAAGGACCTGATCTCCGAGGATAAAATATACTTTCGGCCCGCTTCCGGAGGCGTGGTGCTGGTGGGCACCGGAGACCATGGCGAACCCGTCAGCGGCCCGGACGAGATGGAGGAGCAGGTGCCACTCGATTATATCGGGATACAGGGAAAGGTACTCGCTCACAGAATGCCCGCATTCGAGCAGAGCGAATTCGTCGAATCCTGGGTCGGGCCCTACGATATTACGCCCGACTGGAATCCCGTGCTGGACGCCGCTCCAGGATTCGACGGGTTGTACCTGGCCTTCGGCTTTTCCGGGCACGGCTTCAAGCTTGCCCCGATGATCGGCAAACTGCTGGCCCAGCTTTTACTGGATCAGCCGCGGGAGATAGACATCAGCCCCTACCGCCTGTCCCGGTTCGCGGAGGGAGAGCTGTTGCAAAGCTCCTATGGCATCGGCTCCATCTCCTGAAGGCAAACGCGGCCCCCCATGCCCTTCGGCTTGCTGAAATACGGATTGCGGCGCAGCTATCCCGCACCCCGCTCCATTCCCCCGGCAACGGAATTACGTTCCTCCTACGATGTCGTGGTGATCGGAGGCGGGGGCCACGGCTTGGCCACGGCGTATTATCTGGCCAAGGATCACGGGATCACCAACGTGGCCGTGCTGGAGCAGGGATATCTTGGAGGCGGAAACACCGGCCGGAACACCGCAATTGTCCGCTCGAATTATCTTACTCCGGAGGGGGTGCGGTTCTACGGGGAGTCTTTACGCCTGTTTTCGCAACTGAGCCAGGAACTGGATTTCAATTTACTGTATTCGCGCCGGGGACATTTCACCCTGGCCCATACGGATTCCGCTATTCGCACCATGCGCTGGCGGGCCGAGGTCAACAAGCACCTGGGAGTGGACTCGGAGTTGGTGGATCGCACATACCTGAAAAAAGCCATTCCCCTGCTCAACCTGTCCGAGGAGGCGCGCTATCCGGTTTTGGGCGCCCTCTACCACCCGCCCGGAGCGATCCTGCGGCATGACGCAGTGACCTGGGGGTATGCCGCCCGGGCCGCGGAGCGTGGGGTGGCCTTGCACCAAAAGACCCGCGTGGTGGACGTTCTACGCGATAACGGCCGGGTGAGCGGTGTGGTCACGGACCGCGGCACCATCAAATGCGGGACGGCGTTGCAGGCCGTGGCGGGCTCCAGTTCACTGTTGGCCCGGATGGCCGGATTCAAGCTGCCCATTCATACCGTTCCGTTGCAGGCCTGCGTCTCCCAGCCCCTGAAGCGGGTGTTGGACCCCATTATCGTTTCGGGCAGCCTTCACACCTACATTTCCCAAAGCGATAGAGGCGAGCTGGTGATGGGGGGCGCGGTGGACCCCTACCCCCTTTATTCGAGCCGCTCGACGCTGGACTTCAAGGAACAGCTGATCGCCGACATCCTCGAGCTGTTTCCCTGCTTCGCCCAAGTCAAGCTGATGCGTCAATGGGCAGGCATGTCCGACATGACGCCGGATTTCAGTCCGATTATGGGGAAAACCCCCCTGGAAAACTACCTCATCGACGCCGGCTGGGGCACCTGGGGTTTCAAAGCCACCCCGGTCTGCGGGAAACGGATGGCCGAGTTGATCGCCACCGGATCCACCCCCGAGGTGTTGCAGCCTTTCACCTTGAATCGCTTCGAGCGGTTCGACCTTCTGGGGGAGAAGGGCGCCGCGTCTGTCGGCCATTAAGGGACCTCATGAAGTTAATGCGCTGCCCGTTGAACGGATGGAGAAACATCTCTGAATTCCACCATGGAGGCGAGGTGCTGCCCCATCCCGATGCGTCCGCCTGCACGGATGCCCAGTGGGCGGATTATGTGTTCATGTCGGAAAATCAGGCGGGCGTGGTGCGGGAATGGTGGTGTCACGTGGCCAGCGGCTACTGGTTCATCGCCGAACGCAATACCGTCACCGACGAAATCGAACGCACGTATCCCAGCGAGGAATGGTTCGGGGCGGAACTGTCCAAGGCGGAGCCGCAGGCCGATGAGCAAGGGAATCGGCGGAACAGGGAGCATCGGGAATGAGCGGCAGCCGCCTTGCTGAATCTTGGGGATCGCTGATTGACCGCGACCGCAGCGTTGGGTTCCGGTTCAACGGCAAGGAGAGTTCCGGATATTCCGGCGATACAATCGCCAGCGCCCTGGCGGCGAATGGGGTGATGGTGCTTTCGCGCTCCTTCAAATACCACCGGCCACGGGGGATTTTTTCCGCGTGGGGATGGGAATCCTCTTCCCTCGTTCAGGTGGGCGACGAGCCCAACGTTCCCGCCGAACGGCGGAGAATCGAGGAGGGGATGGAAATATCCAGCCAGAACGTCATCGGCTATCCCGCGCTGGATCTGGCGGCGCCGATGGGAATGTTCTCGAAATTCCTTCCGGTCGGATTCTATTACAAGGCCTTCTACAAGCCTGCCGGGGCGTGGGCGTTCTGGGCGCCGATCATCCGGCGATTTTCCGGGTTGGGCCGGGTAGATCCCAAAACCGATCACGGCCAGCATGACAAACAGCACCTGTTCTGCGACGTGGCGGTAATCGGTGGTGGACCAGCCGGACTGAGCGCGGCCCTTTCGGCGGCCCAAAGCGGCGCCCGCGTGGTGCTTGTCGAAGACAACGTGCGCTTGGGCGGCGCGCTGAACTATGCCGGGTTCGATGCGGAAAACCAGCCGGCCCGCGCGGAGGCCCTTGCGCTCTCACAGCAGGTGGCTGCACATCCCCTCATCCGTGTCCTGACCGATGCGTTCTGCACCGGGTTGTACGCCGACCACTGGCTTTCGCTGGTCGGGGACAACCGCTTGTATAAAATGCGGGCAAGGTCCGTGGTGGCCGCCACCGGCGGACGGGAACAGCCGCTGGTCTTTCGCAACAACGACCTTCCGGGGGTCATGCTGGGCTCGGCCGTGCAGCGATTGGTTCGGCTCTACGGCGTCAGGCCGGGCCGGAAGGCGGTGGTGGTCGCCGCCGTGAGCGAAGGCTACGGCGTGGCGCTCGATCTGCTCGAGGCCGGGGTCGAGGTGGCGAAAGTGGTGGATCCGCGCGAGGCCCCGCCCGACTGCCCCCGCCGCGTGGCGGTTCGCGCGGCGGGCGTGGCCGTGGAAGACCACACCACCGTATGGGAAGCGGTGCGGGGATGCTTCCGCCCGAATGTCGTGTCTGCCCGTCTGGCGCGTTTGACGGCACCCGGGGTTTGCGCCGAACCGCACGAGAAAATCGCCTGCGATCTGATCGCTGTCTCCGCCGATGACCAGCCGGAGGCCGGCTTGCTGCTCCAGGCTGGAGGTAAATTCGCCTACGATGAGGCTTCGGCCACGTTCCGGATCCTGGGGCTTCCAGATCGTTTGTTCGCCGCGGGCGGTGCGAATGGGGTGCGGGGCCTGGAAGCCGTCCTGACGGACGGCCGCCGGGCGGGCCTGGAGGCGGCCCGGGCCGCGGGATTTCAAACCGAGGACAGCCCCGCGGGGCGGGAGGCTTCTCAAGGAGACAAACGGAGCGCGCTCTGGCCGGTATTCCCCCATCCCCGAGGCAAGGAGTTTGTGGATTTCGACGAGGACGTGCAAGTGTCCGACATCCGGCAAGCACTGATCGAAGGATACGAGGGAATGGAACTGCTCAAGCGGTTTACGACCTCCGGCATGGGCCCTTCCCAGGGCCGGCATTCAACCCTGGCCGCCATGCACCTGCACGCCCAGTCCACGGGCATCCCCATCGAAGAGCACGCCCCCCCCACCTCCCGTCCGCCCATCGGTGGAGAGAAATTCGCCTTGCTTGCAGGCCGCTCCTTCGAGCCTGTGCTCAAAACCCCCATGCATCACCGCCATCTGGAAGCCGGGGCGCGGATGATGCCGGCCGGTCAATGGCTGAGACCCGCCTATTACGGACCGCCCGAGGCGGCCGAGGCGCGGATTGACGAGGAGGCGCTCGCGGTTCGCAACCAGGCCGGGCTGATCGATGTCTCCACGCTCGGCGGTTTGGAAATTCGCGGCCCGGATGCTCCGGAATTTATCAACCGGATGTACAACACCGGCCATCTCAAACAACCGGTCGGCCGGAGCCGATACGTGCTGATGACCGACATGGAAGGCATCGTGAGCGACGATGGCGTGGCCTGCCGGCTGGCGGAGCACCACTACTACGTCACGACGACCACCACGGGCTCCGGCGGGGTGTTCCAGCTGATGCTGTTCCACAACGCCCAGTGGCGCCTGCGGGTGGATATCGCCCAGGTCACCCAGGCCTATTGCGCGGTCAATCTGGCCGGCCCCCGTTCCCGGGAAATGCTGCAACCGTTGTGTGACGATGTGGATCTTTCAGCGGAAAATCTACCCTATATGGGCGCCCTGCGGGGCACCGTCGCGGGGATTGCGGTGTTGATCATGCGGGTGGGGTTCGTGGGGGAGCTTGGCTACGAAATTCACGCGCCCTGGAGTTGTGGCGAGGCCCTTTGGGATGCGTTGCTTGCCGCGGGCCGGCAGGCCGGCATCCGGCCATTCGGGGTGGAAGCTCAGCGCCTGTTGCGATTGGAAAAAGGGCACATCATTATCGGCCAGGACACCGACGGACTCACCACCCCGCAGGAGGCCGATCTGGGCTGGGCGGTGAGCGCCCGTAAGCCTTACTTCATCGGCCAGCGTTCCCAGGCTATTCAGGCGGCAAGGGGAATCTCGAGACGGCTGGTGGGGTTTTCCATCGAAGACCCAAAAGCAGCCGTGCCCAGGGAATGTCACCTGGTGCTCGATGGGGAGCAAATTGCGGGACGGGTGACCTCCTGCCGCCGGTCGCCCACCCTGGGCAGGGTCATCGGCCTGGCTTATGTCGCACCGCACCAGGCAGCTTCGGGAAGCAAATTCGAGATAAAGGTGGATAAGGGACACCGCGTATGGGCTCAGGTGGTGGAGTTGCCGTTTTACGATCCGGAAGGCCAGCGTCAGAGGCGATAGCATGACGACCGAACCTGAACAATTCCTTCGCCGCGGTCCCGTTTACCGCAAGCTGAAACGGTTGGGCGCCGTATTCGGTGAGTTCGCGGGAAGCGCCTGTGCGCTCGGTTTTGCCGCCGGCGCTACGGAAGAGGCGGCCGGCGCAAGGGTACTGTCCCTGGTCGATCTGTCCCCCATGCCCAGGGCCGGCTACCGCGGGCCCCAGGCATTGCCCTGGCTGCAAGCGCAAAAGCTGTTGATTGCGCCTGAAAACAACCGGGGTGCCATACAGCCGGAAGGCTCCCTGGCGGTGCGGCTCAGCGACGGAGAGGTGCTGTTGCTTGGCAACCTGCTGGGAAACAGCGAGCTTCTGGAACGGCTTGGGAAGGAACATTCCGGGGAACCGCCCGACGGGGTTTATCAAGTACACCGGGCCGATTCCAGCGCCTGGCTCATGGTGACGGGGCGCCTGGCGCCGGAAATGCTGGCAAAGCTGTGTGGCGTTGATCTTTCCCCGCAGGTCTTTTCGCAGCTGGAAGTGGCGCAGACATCCGTCGCCCGGGCCAGCGCCGTTGTGGTGCGCTGGGATGTGGGAGAAACCCTGGCGTACCATGTGCTCCCAGGCGCGGCCCTGGCCGAGTATTTTTGGGACTGCCTGATGGACGCCATGGCGGAATATGGTGGCCGGCCGGCCGGGCTGGAAGCCGTGCGCACCCTCATGGCGGCTGAAATCTGAAAAACCGCACCTGATTTCCGGACTCGGCAATGGACTGGATACTCGATTTTTATAACTACCGTGTCGTCGTGCAATTTTTGCCGGAATTCCAGCGGGGCATCGTGGCCACCATCGGGATTTCCCTGGTGGCGCTGGCGCTGGCACTGATTTTCGGCACGGTCTCCGCCATTATGAGCCAGTCGGCCCACCTTGTATCGCGGCAGATTTCCGCCGGCTACATTGCGGCAATTCGTTCCACGCCGCTTCTGGTGCAGATTTACCTGATCTACTTCGCCCTTCCCGCTCTGCCGATCCTGGATCGGCGCCTCACCGAACTGGAAGGGGGAATTCTCGCCCTGGGCATCAACGCCGGGGCCTTCATGAGCGAGATTATCCGCGCCGGCATCGAGTCCATTCACCGGGGCCAGATCGAGGGAGCGATGTCGGTGGGAATGACCTATCCACAGCGCATGCGTTACATCGTGTTGCCCCAGGCATTCGCCCGGGTGGTTCCGCCACTGCTCGGGCAAACCGCCGTTCTCATCAAGGACAGTTCCCTGGTGAGTTTCATCGGCGTATTCGAGTTGTTCGGGGCCGGTTTGACCGTTTTGAGTGAGCGGCTGATGCCCAATGAAGCGTTTCTCACGGTCGCGGTCTGTTACCTGGCGATCTATTACGCGATGTTTTTTTTGTCGAATTACGCGCAACGCAAGTTGGGCGGGGCCATTTCCTGAGAGGAGATAAGGGATGATCGAAGTCACTCGCTCCGTCATGCCTTTCCTCGTGGAAGGGCTCTGGATGACCTTCAAGATTTCTATTGTCACGATTGTCATTGGCAGCATGCTGGGATTCGTGGTGGGGGTGGTGCGTGCGGAGAGAGTGCCGGTTCTTTCCTTGGTTTTCGGAGGGTACATTCACTTGCTGCGGGGCACGCCCTTCCTGGTACATCTTTACGTCGTCTACTTCATGCTTCCGGAAACGGGCATCTCCTGGTTGCAACTGGAAGCCATGCCGGCTGCGATCATTGCCTTGAGTCTCTACACCTCGACCTATGTGGCAGAAATTGTGCGCGCCGCGATCGAGGCCGTTCCCAGGGGACAGGCCGAGGCGGGCCGGTCGGTCGGCATGACCGCCTTGCAATGCTTCTGGTATGTGGTGCTGCCCCAGGCCTTGAAGCTGATGATCCCGCCGGTGGGGGGAATTTACGTCATCATTATCAAAGGCACCTCGATCGTTTCGGTCATCGGCATCGCCGAATTGGTGCGCGCAGGCGAACATGCCACCCAGCGCCATCCGAGGGATCTTCTGTTGATCTACGGCCTGGTGGCCCTCATGTATTTCATCTACTGCTATCCGGTGCTCCGCATCGCAAAATGGGCGGAGGGAAAGCTCGGAAGCATCAAGGGATTGACCTAGCCGGGGAACTC
>CBDUSX010000029.1:0-17791 GCA_965369935.1 uncultured bacterium | reverse complement strand
CTGACCACCCTGGGGCTGACCCTGCTGGCCGATTTTACCATCGCCCCCGCCCTCCTCGCTGTGGTTGCGCGCTTCGAGAAACGCTCCTGAGGGCGAGCACCATCCCCATGGCGATATTCAGGATATCCGTAACCAATTGATTTAATGACGTAATGTATGGTTTCTGCAAAAAAATTGATAAATACATTTGACAAACCTACCGGTCGGTATTAACCTCGAATCATGGAAACTCAAACCACAAAAGAAACGACGAGGAACCCGGAACACACCCGGACGGTGCTGCTGGAAGCGGCGTTCAAGGAAATTTACGAGAACGGTTTTCAGGCGGCGAGCCTGGAGCGCATCCTGTCCAACACCAACCTCACCAAGGGCGCCCTCTACCATCATTTTCCCAACAAGCACGCCCTGGGTATCGCGGTAATCCGGGAGATCATCAAAGACAAAATTGTGGAAAGGAACGTAGCGCCCCTGAAGGAAACCGACGATCCGATCCCGATGATGGTGAATTTTATTGAACACAACTCAGGCGCTCCGGGCTGGGCGGTCATGCAATATGGCTGTCCGCTCAACAATCTGATCCAGGAAATGAGCCCCCTGGACGAGGACTTCCGGCACCATTTGCAGGAAATCCAGTTCGCCTGGCATAAGGCCATCTCCGAGGCCCTGGATCGCGGGCAGGCCAAAGGCAATGTGCGGGCCGACGTGGACTGCGAGGAAGTGGCCATGTTCATCGTCGCGGCCGTGGAAGGTTGCGTGGGCACCGCGAAAAACCTGCAATCCCATGAAGCTTACCGCGGTTGCATGAATCAACTCGGGCGATACGTGCAATCGCTTGCGCCTTAAACCCTGTTCTCACTTTTTTAAAACCGTTTATACATACCGACCAGTAGGTACTGAGTTTAGAAAAAGAAAATTTCTTCAACAATCAACGAGACTGGAGAAAACCGCCATGAAAACGAACCGGAAAGAAATCACGCAGGAAGAGCTGCAACGGGCGATCCGCGCCTTCCAGGAGCGGGGCGGCCTGATCCGGCGCCTGCCCGACGAGATCGTTCCGCCGGCCATCCTGGTGGGCGCCAGATGGGGCGCCTACGAAGAGGTGCTGCAGGCCCGGCATGGAGACGAGGGTTAACCCCCGCCCGCCGGCGGGCCGGCGTTATGGGCCCGAAGCCGCGGAGGAGAAGCTGCTTTCAATGTTTTTTTGCCATCACATTTCAAGAGGGGTGGGACGAGGGCCGTCAGCGGCCCGGCACCACGGAACCCTGAACCCCATGCGGGAGACGCCTATGACCAAGCAATGCTAGTGAGCGGTTAACTCGGAATCCAATTCAACCAAATTCTATTGAGACAGGAGGATATCATGAAACGGATCATTGCAATTCTTTCCACGGCCCTGCTGGCCGCCGGTCTGGCAGGCGTGAGCCTGGCGGGCGAAGAAAAAGCCTCGGCCCCGGCCGAAGCGGGCATACTGCTGCTGGACGAGACGGTGGTCTCGGCCAACGGCAAGGCGGACACCGCGGATGGTTCCACGGTCGAACTGGCCGGGGGCACCCGGGTGCGCGTGGCGGTGCTGAATTCGTCCCTCAGGGCGGCCCTGAAGCGCTACCTGGAAAGATCCGGCAACAAAGCCGGGGCCGGCAGTGACGTCTCCGGGGAAACCTACTGGGCTTCCGACGTCAGCTTCTAAATTGCGAAGCGCAACAGTGGGGTGTGCCGCCGGGCCCCATCCCCCCTTGCGGTACGGCGGGGCACCCCGCTCCCAGGCGCAGGAACCGGACCACTCTCCGGGGCTGCGCCTGTGGTCCTTCAACGGGGAGGCGCGGACAAATAGACTGGTGTCGCAATTCACGCCATACTTGTATTGAATTTGAATGTTGATTTTGAATGGGGGCGCGGTTCGGGCCGGGCAATCAACCCGGGCAACCGGATTCACGCATGGGGGTCAAAGACGATGCCGGCGATGAGACAATCAGGCAACCACCGAGTTTGTAATTTTCTGTAATTTAGAGCGTGACGCAATTGCGTCCGCCGGCAACCAGGGAGATTTCACCGATGGAGACCCTTGCGGGAATCACCACCCGCTTTCCCAAGACTGTAATTGCCGCCATTCTGGCGGTTACAGCCGGGGCGTTGTTGCTGCTCTTGCGGCCCGGCCTTGAAATGAAAGCCGGGTCGGTGTCGCTGATCTTGCGGCCCGCCCTGAAAATGGACGCCAACCCCTATCCGCTGGCCAAGACCCACCCCAGCATGGTGGCCTATCACAAGCTGAAGACGGAATTTACGGGCACCCTGGAAACGGGGCTGATCCATCTTCGCCACCCGGTATCCATCTTCAACCAGGCCACCCTCCAGCGCATCAGCGGCCTGACCGCGGCCCTGGAAGAGATTTCCCTGGATACCACAGCCGATGAAAAGGAGCTGGCGGCCCGGCTGCCCGGCCTCCCGCAAGGGGCCAGGGGCCCGCTCGCCGCCATTTTGCAGGGCGGAATCGGCCGGGAGGACGACCTGGAATTTCAGGAACTGGTGGACTGGGCGGAGCAGAACCCCGCTGCCGCGCCCGGCCTGCTGGCGGCCCTGGAAGAAGTGCAGCTCAAGCTCTATCCCATCAAGGAAGTGACCAGCCTGGCCAACGTGGAAAACATCGTGGCCCGCGGCGACGAGCTGGTGGTGGGCAAGGTTTACGAAAATCTCCCCGAATCCGCGGCGGACTGGGAGCGGCTGCGGGCCTCCGTGCGCTCCAACGACATCTTCCGGGGCCTGCTGGTATCCAAGGACGAGCGCTCCACAGGCATTCAGGTGGAGGTCTACATCCCGGACGACCGCTCCGACCTGATGTACGACCTCAACCTGGCCATGCTGGACGTGTTGGAGCGCGCCCCCGGGATCGAGGAGACCCACCTGGCCGGTTTCCCCATCATGGCCGCCACCTTCATGAACTCCATGCAGAAGGACAACGCCACCTTCTTACCGCTGGTGATGGCCCTGGTGGTGCTGATTCTGTTTCTGATCTTCCGGGCCTTCAGCGGCGTGGCGCTGCCCATGGCGGTGGTGGTGATCTCGGTGATCTGGACGCTGGCCATCATGGTGTTGTCCGGCGTGCCCATGAACATGATGCTTACCATGCTGCCGGTGTTCCTGGTCGCCATCGGGGTGGCCGACGGCGTGCACCTGGTCACCGAATTCAGGGACCAGTTCCGCGAAGGCAGGGAGCGGCGGGAGGCGGTGCGCTCCACCATGCGCTTCATGACCCTGCCGGTGGTGATGACCAGCATCACCACGTCGGTGGGCTTTCTCTCCCTGTCCTTCACCGACATCAACGTGATCCAGAAGTTCGGCATATTCGTGGCGGTGGGGGTGATGGCGGCGATGGTCTTCTCCCTGACTTTCATCCCGGCCGCCCTGTCCCTGGGGCGGAAACGGCCGCGGGCTTCGACCGGGGGGCGCGCCACGGGAGGACTGCTCCGGCGTATTGACGCCCTGTTCCTGGCGGCGCTGGTGGCCTTGAGCGGATTCGCCGTGCGGCGGGCCCGGCCGGTGTTGCTGGTGAGCGCCGTGCTGGTGCTGGCGGGCGGCTACGGCATGACCCGCATCGTCGCGGACAACGACTTTACCACCTACTTCCCCGCGGACATGCCGATCATCCAAAGCATCCGCGCCCTGGACGAGCACATGGCCGGCAGCAACATCGTCAACGTGCTGGTGCATGCGCCGCCGGACGGGGAGGACTCGACCACAGACCCTGCCAAGGACTCTTTCAAGGACTCTGCCAAGGATCCCTTCAAGGACCCGGCCAATCTGGCCCTGGTGGAAGGCCTGCAGAAAGACCTGGCCACAAACCCCATCGTGGGCAAATCGGTTTCCCTGGTGGACGTGCTGAAACGGATCAACCTGGTGCTGCACAGCAACGATCCGGCCTACAACCGACTCCCCAAGACGGTGGAGCGCGTGCCCGCGGGACGCGGATCCTCCGGCACCGTCACGGTTTCCGGGCGGGATATGGTGTCCCAGTACCTGCTGCTCTATGAAAACGGCGGCGGCGAAAACCTGAGCGACAACGTGGATTCGGACTTTTCCACCATGAACGTGGCCGTGTTCATGAACAGCCAGAAAGCGGTCAAAATCGCAAGTCTGATCGAACAGGCCCGGGCGTACGTGGCCGCGAATTTCCCCCCCGGCATGCGCATCAGCTTTACCGGCAGCGCGGAACTGGCCATCACCACCAACAACGAGATCGTCAAAACCCAGATCACCAGCCTGGCCATCTCGCTGGTCGTGATCTTTTTCCTGCTGTTGATCGAGTTCCGTTCCATCGCCAAGGGTCTGCTGGCGATCATCCCCCTGGCGGCCACGGTGATTCTGAACTTCGGCATCATCGGGCTGCTGGGCATCAACCTCAACATTGCCATCGCGATCATGTCCAGCATCGTGATCGGCGTGGGAGTGGACTTCGCCATCCACTATCTGAGCCGGCTGCAAATCGAAATGCAGCGGAACGTGTCCCGCCTGGAAGCCTTCGCCAACACCATGCGGGCCAGCGGCAAGGCCATTTCGGCCAACGCGGCGGTGGTGGCGATAGGCTTCATCGCCCTGGCGTTCTCCAATCTGTATCCCATGCAGCTGATGGGGCTCCTGATCACCCAGACCCTGCTGCTCAGCGCCTTCGCCACCCTGGTGCTGCTGCCGGCGGCCGCGGTGGTATTCGCGCCTGCCTTCGTGCGCGAGCGGGGCGGTGTTGCTGCTGGCGCGGACCGGGCCGGCGAGGCGGAAGGCGCGCCCGATATGGCCCTTGGCGACGGCTGAGGCGGAACTGCGGAGTATCAGGCCCAAGTCCGAGGCGGATACGTGGGCATGGGGCTCCGCGTCATGGCGGCAGACCCGGCGGAGCTTCGCGGAGGAGAGAGGTGACGGGGGGAGAGGAGCGCAATCATAGAGTTTAGCCGTTGCTTGAAAGCAAAAGGAGCAGTTGATGACAAATCTCAGGGGCAAAATTGACGACGGCTTTGCGGGCCTGGCCCGCTATACGTTCCGCAACCGCATCAAATCCCTCGTGTTCGTCCTCGCGGTGGTGGGCGGGCTGCTCTCCCAGCTGCCTTCGCTCACCTCGGACAACTCCAACGAGGTCTTCTTCCTTAAGGATGACCCCGTTCTGATCGAGTACAACCGGTTTCGCGATCAGTTCGGACGGGACGAGATGGTGATCGTGGCGGTGCGCCCGCCGGAGGTGTTCGACTCGGGGTTCCTGAAAAAGCTCAAGGCATTCCACGAAGCGCTCGAGGAGGAGGTGCCCTATCTGCGCGAAGTGACCAGCTTGATCAACGTGCGCGATACCCGCGGTGAGGGCGACGAGTTGATCGTCGAGGATCTCCTGAAGAACATCCCCGATACGCCCCGGGCCATGGAGGCCTTCAGGAAACGGGTGCTGGGATCGAACCTGTACCCGAACCTCTATATTTCCGAGCGCGGAAGCCTTACCACCATCTTTCTGGAAACCCTGCCCTATTCGCCCGGGGATGAGCAGGGAGACCTGACCGCCGGATTCAGCGAAGAAGGGGCCAAGCCGGGCGACGACCCGCCCGCCGAACGGGTGCCCCTGACCGAAGCGGAGAACACGGAGTTGATCCGGGCGGTGGAGAAGGTGGCGGCCCGGTTTGAAGCACCCGGCTTTCGCGTGGTTCTCTCCGGCACGCCAGTGATGACCGAATTTTTCAATGCGGCCATAGGGCGGGACGTGGGATTGTTCATGGGCCTGGCCTTCGCGGCATTTTTTGTTTTTCTGCTGGTGCTGTTCCGCCGCTTCTCAGGCGCATTGATACCCCTGCTAGTGGTGATATTGAGCATGCTCAGCACCATCAGCCTGATGGCCATTTTCGGCAGGCCGTTCACTTCGGTCACTTCGATTCTTCCCTCTTTTCTGATGTCGGTGGGGGTGGGCAGTTCGGTGCACGTGCTGGCCATCTTTTACCGCAGCTACCGGGCTTCCGGCGACAAGGAAGACGCGATCGTTTACACCTTCCGCCACTCCGGACTTCCCATCTTCATGACCAGCCTGACGACCGCGGCCGGACTGTTGTCCTTCGCCACGGCGAACATCGCGCCGGTGGCCGACCTGGGCATCTTCGGCGGCATGGGGGTAATGATCATTCTTTTGTTTTCCATGGTGATGATGCCCGCCCTGATTGCCTTGCTGCCGCTGCGCCCCCAGGCGCGCTTCGCGGGCAAGGCTCACGGGCAGGGCATGGACCGCATCCTCATCGCCATCGCCGATTTCGCCACCTCCCGCGCCTGGAGCGTGGTGATTGTCAGCGCGGTCATCGTGGCGGTTGCCGGTTATGGTCTGACCCGCCAGGGATTCGGCCACAGTCTGGTGAAATGGCTCCCCCACGAGTCCGACGTGCGCAAGGGAATCGAACTGCTCGACGAGGAGTTGAACGGGGCCTTCAATATAGAAGTGACCGTTGACTCAGGCGTGGAGAACGGGCTTTACGAGCCTGAGGTGATGAACAAGCTGCTGGCCCTGGGCCGGTTCGCCGAGGAATACCGGAACGAGGCCGGCGTGAAACTGGTAGGGAAAACCATCTCAATCGTGGACGTTTTGCGGGAAACCAACAAGGCCCTCAACGAGAACAGGCCGGAATTTTACCGCATCCCGCAAAACCGGCAGCTGATCGCCCAGGAACTGCTGCTCTTCGAGAACAGCGGAAGCGACGACCTGGAAAAACTGGTCGATGGCAATTTCAGCAAGGCCCGCATCACCGCCCGCGTGCTGGTTCAGGAGGCATCCAAGTACGTCGGATTCGTGACGGAACTGGACCGGGAGGCGGGCCGCCTGTTCGGAGAGCAGGCGGAAGTCGAGGTCACCGGCTCGGTCAAGCTGTTCACCCAGACCATTCAGCTGATGATGGAAAGCGTATCCAGGAGTTACGTCATCGCCGCCATCGTGATTACGCTGCTGATGATCCTGATGTTGGGGAGTTTTCGCATCGGCCTGCTGAGCATGGTGCCCAATTTCGCCCCGATCGTGGTCACCCTGGGCGTAATGGGCTGGCTGGGCATCAAGCTGGACATGTCCAACATGCTGTTGGGCACCGTGGCCATCGGCCTGGCCGTGGACGACACCATCCATTTTTTTCACAACTTCCGGAACTACTATACCCACAGCGGGAACGCCCGCGACGCCGTGCGGGAGACCATGCTCAGCACCGGAAGGGCGATTCTGTTCACCACCCTGGTGTTGGTCACCGGCTTCTGGCTGTTTATGTTCGCCTCGCTGATCAACCTCATTCAGTTTGGCTTCCTGATCGGAGTCACGTTGATCGTCGCCCTGCTGGCGGACGTTCTGCTGGCGCCGGCGATGATGGAACTGATCACGCGCTCCAGCAGCGGGCGAAGCATATTGGCCCGCTGGGGCAAGGCCAAGGGCTTGGCGTAATGCAAGCTGAAATCAGGATCAGATTGACGCACGTCCAGGAATCGAAAGCCGCCCCACTCCCTTGCGCCCGCATCCTTCGCAAGGCGCCCTTGCTCCCACGATTCTTTTTCCCGTTGTTGCTGGGTCTGCTGCTGGCCGCCGGCGCCCCACCGGCGGCCGCCCAGGATGCGGCCCCGCTCCCCGCCGCCCCGCAAGGCGAAGAAGAAAACCTGGAGCGGGTCATCTCGGGCTTCGACGAGGAGCCGGCGCCGGAAAGCGCCGATGCGGACACGCCACCGGACCTGCAAAGCGGATTCGAGGAATCGCGGGAAGAAGGGCAGGCAGCGGATGAAGCGTCCCCCGGCAAGGAAGAGGGGGAGCAAGCCTCGCTCTTCAGCCTGGACGGATTCGTGCGTCTGGACAGCTCCTACAATTTTGCCCACAAGGCCCCCAAAGGCGGCGCGCCGCCGGACGGCACGGATTACCGCGGACTCTCCAAGCTCAGAGTTGCCCTGCAACTGGAGCTGTCCTTCGATTTCAGCGAGGAATGGAAGCTCTTCCTCAGCGGCCAGGCCAACCGCGACTTCGCCTACCAGCTCAACGGCAGGGACACCTACACCCAGGAAGTGCTGGACCAGTATGAGCAGGAATCCGAATTCCGGGAGGTCTATCTGCGGGTCTCCCCCGGCAGCGACCTGGACCTCAAGCTGGGCCGGCAGATCGTGGTCTGGGGCAAGTCGGACAACATCCGCATCACCGACGTGCTCAACCCCATAGACAACCGCGAGCCGGGGGTGGTGGACATCGAGGACATCCGCCTCCCGGTCACCATGTCCCGCCTGGACTATTTCTTCGGGGACTGGAGCCTGACCGCCATCGCCGTGCATGAGGTGCGCTTCAACAAGGACCCCGTCTTCGGCAGCGACTTCTTCCCCTTACCCTTCCGGCAACCCCCGGAGCGCGTGCCCTCCGACGGCGGCGGCAACACCGAATACGCCCTGGCCCTGAGCGGCATATTCTCCGGCTACGATGTGGCCTTTTACTGGGCGCGGATTTTCGACGATGCGGCCCACGTGACGTCCCCCACCGGCTCGACCAATCCCGTGTCCTGCTTCGTGCCGGGGGGCTGCGAGCTCCGCCACAGCCGCCTGAACATGCTGGGCGCCGCCTACAACATCGCGGTGGGCAACTGGCTGTGGAAGACCGAAGCGGCCATTTTCGAGGGCCTGGAATTCTTCAGCCGCCCCGGAGAGAAATTTAAGCGACTGGACTTTCTGTTCGGCTTCGAATACACCCCCGTCCCCGATTCCGTCATTTCCGTGGAAGCCTCGGACCGCCATATTCTGAATTTCCGGGGCGAGCTGGAACAGCCGCCGGACAGCACCCCACGCAACATAAACCAGTACGTGTTCGCCTACCGGGCGGACATGTTGCGCCAGCAACTGCATCTGGTGGCCCTGGCCATCTTCTTCGGGCGTGAGGCCGAGCGGGGCAGCATCCGCCGTGTTTCCGCCACCTACGACCTGTTCGACGCCTTTTCCATCGGCGGGGGCATCGTCACCTACCACCCGGGCAACTTCATCCTGGACGTCGCCCGGAACAACGACCGCATCTTCTTCGACACCAAGTACAGCTTTTAAGACAGGTTCAGGGGCCGGCGGCCCTGGCTATTCTCCCAGCCATTGCACGGCCGTTATCTCCCCGGCCGTCAGGCCGCCGGCCCCTTCCGGCACCTCGATCAGGGCATTGGCCAGGGTGCCGTTGCGCGGGCCCGCCTGACCCCGGTCCCTGAGGGGCGTCACGGAGGGCTGGCCCGCGGCGTCGAAGCTCAGCCAGCCGGGGCTGAAGCAGGCACGATCCGGCCATGCGGACACAGGCGCGGTGAGGCGCGCCCGCACCTTGGGATGCTCCAGCTCGCTCCGCCCGGCCAGCCGCCACAGGGCCGGGCGCACCAGCAACTCAAAGGCCCCCAGGGACGGCACGGGGGTGCCCGGCAGTCCGAAGAGCAGCCTGTGCCCCAGGGTGGCGAACAGGGTGGAGCCCCCCAGGCTGAGGCGGGTGCGGCGGAAGTGCACCTCCGCCCCCAGGGCCCGCAGCACCTGATGGGCGAAATCGAAGTCCCCCCCGTGCGAGCCGCCCAGGGTGAGCACCATCTCGCAAGCCAGGGGATTCTCCGTACCGGAGTCCGTCACGCGGGGCTCCAGCAGGCGCAGGATCAACTCCGGATCGTCCCCCGCGATGCCCAGCCGGCGCGGCTCGCCCCCGTATTTCGCCACCTTGGCTTCCAGGGCGTACAGGTTGCTCACGTGAAGCTGGCCCGGCCCCAGGGGCTGGCCCAATTCCACCAGCTCGTCCCCCAAAGCCAGCAGGGCCACCCGCGGCCGCCGCACGACGGACAGGCGGGTCCTGCCCAGGCTGGCCAGCATGCCCAGGGCCTGGGGGCCGATCACCTCTCCCGCCCGCAAGGGAACTTCCCCTTTTTTCAGGCGCGCGCCGGCGGGGATGACGTTCTCGCCGGGCTCCAGGGGCTGGGTGAGCGAGAAGGCCCCCTCCCCGGCGGGCCGGGTGTCCTCCTGCTTCACCACCGCGTCGGCCCCGGAGGGCAGCAGGGCGCCGGTCATCAGGCGCACGGCCCGCCCCTTGCCGGCCTTGCCGCGGGCCAGGTGCCCGGCCCCCACCACCTCGCTGAACTTGAATTTGGCCGGAGCCTGCGCAGCGGCCCGGCGGGTGTCCGCCGCACGGAGGGCGAAGCCGTCCATGGCCGACTTGGGGGCCGGCGGGTCGTCCGTGGCGGCCGCCACGTCTTCCGCCAGCACGCGGCCCAGCGCCTGGTGAAAGGAGATATCTTCGGCGGCCAGGGGGCGGCTGTGGGCCAGCACGGTTTCGAGGGATGCCTGGAAGGAGTTGGCTTTCATGTTTTGCGCTGCCTGTGGCGGCGGTGCCGGCGCATCAGCGCGCCTTCACCGCCTGAACGATGATCACGTCCGCCCAGCCCGGCGCCAGCCGGCCCAGGGCGAAAGCCGCCTTGAGCAGCCCCGTGCGCAGCAGCGGCGGCGCCAGTGCCACCGCCTGCGTCCAGGGCGGAAAACCCCACAGGGCCGATATGCCCTCCACCCGCCGGATGCGCAGCGGCGGGACGGGCAGGGCAATGATGTCCCGATGGCCGAAGCGGGTCATGTGGTCCGGCGGGGGCTCGAAGTAAGGATGGGCGTCCGGCACATAAGCGGGGCGCAGCCGGCGCCGCACGGCGTCCAGCAGCCTGCCCAGCCGGCAGGAGAGGGAGTCGTAGTTGGCGATGGCCAGCACCGCCGTGCCCCCCGGCTTCAGCACCCGGGCGATTTCGCTCAAAGCCAGGCGGGGATCCATGAAATGATCCATGGCCCCCTTGCACAGCACCGCATCCAGGCAAGCTTCGCGCAAGGGCATGGCTTCCGCCAGGGCGCGCGCGAACGCCACCTGTTTCCGTGGGGCGCCCGCCTCCCCACGCCCTGCCTGCTGCGCATAGCGGATCATGCGGTTGGAGGGCTCCAGGCCCAGGGCCAGCCCGCCGGGCACGAGGGCATGCCTCGCCCGCATTTCGCCGCGGGGCGTCAGCCCGCCGGCCAGCGCCAGCAGGTCCTGCCCCATCCCGCAGGCCTGATCCATCACCCGCGCCCCGGGGCGGGCTTCCAACAGGGCCAGGGAGCGCTCCGTCATGGCCCGGAACAGCCATGCGCTGTCCCAGCCCCCCTCCGGCGGAATGGTGTGTTCCAGGTCGTTTTCGATGTCGTGGGCCAGTTTCAAGGCAGCGGTTCCCGCGCTAAATATTCAGCAATGGTTCAGCAATCGCCCGAGGGGGACACCCCCCCGGGGAATTCCACCGGGCCGTCCAGTTGCAGGGGCAACTCCCCATCGTTCATGCACAGCACCCATCCTCCTTCGCGCTCTTCCACGTGCTGCAGCAACTGCCAGCGCGCATTGTCCTGGAACTGGGCCGGCAGGCGCTCCGCCTTGACCGCGCAGTAGAGGCGTTCCGCTCCGTCCATGCGCAGGGACTCCGGGCGCAGGGGCTCGGTGCTGCCGTCGTTGAGCAAAAGCTCGGCCCGCCCCTCTCGAAACACGGCTTGCAGCACGCGGTAGGGCGGCGATTCGTGGTGCAGGTAGCGGGTTTCGTCATGCATCTCCAGCCGGTAGCGGATCACATACCGCTGCAGTTCCTCGTCGAAGCTGAGATTGTTGAGAAAAAACCGCTGCACGGCGCCTTCGATGCGTTTTTGCCCCACCCGCCACCCGCCGTCGGCCTGCACCACGAATTCTTCCTGATAATACGGCGCCAGGGCCGCGCGGGTGATCTCCGCCTGCTCCGGATGCCCATCCCCCGCGGCCTCCAGGCTGCGGTACCAGCCGCCGGGATAGTAGGTGCCCGCCTGCCAGAGCGGCCCGTGCAGCGTCTCCATAAACCGGTTTAGAAACGGCATGAACGGCGCCCCGTAGCCGCCCTCCCGTTCTATCCGTTCGCGCGCCGTGACGGTGAAGGGGGCCAGGAATTCGCCATCCACCTTCACCAGGACGTAAATCCAGCGATCGAGGAGCGGCTGTGCGACGGGATCAATCATTATCGCCATTCGGCTTGTCGTTCAGGGCGGAATTGGTTATATACTAACATGCTTGAAAAACCGCCACGAACAGATCGATTTGCCAGTACGATCAACCGGTTAATCCCATGAATGCGCCTTGGCAACGCATCGGGCTTTATCTGGCGGGGGGCGGACTGCTGCTGACCTGGTTGCAGCCGCCGGACGGCGTCGTCGGAACCCTGCTGATCATCGCCATGATTGTGGCATTCGGCTACGTGGATGCGATGCTGCTCAGGCGCGCAGCATCGTCCACGGATCATCCCAAGGTGGTTTCCATGGGGGCGTTCCGCGCCAGGCGGAACAGCCGCTCCGGCACGGGGGCGGGCATGCGCGAACGGCGGGTGCCGCGCTCGGTCTACAACTCTGCGTATTACTCCGACGTGGATTCCCTGCTGCGAATTTTGCGCGCGGAGGGCCTGAACCCGATGATGGTCACCCACAACAGGAGCAGCGCGAAAAACGGTCCGCTGTACATGATCATGCTGCCGGAAAAGGAAATCCGCCGGGCCAAGCCGATAATTGACATGTACGTGGTGCAGTCGGCAAAGACTCCTTCCTGATGCCCGTTCCGCGGCGGCCCCTGCCTGGCCCCCGGCAATCCCTCGCGGTGAATTCACTCGCGGAGAAAGACAGGAAGCAGGACCCGGCCGGCCGGGCAGCCTGCGCCGCGCCGAAACCCCGCAAATCAGCTTGCGAGCAAATATGTCCGGATTTCCGTATGTAACCTACGTATATCCCTACGGCCTGTGGCCACCGAAATGCCGTGCCGTTTTCACGAAGGAACCGGCCGCACCACGATGAGCAAGTCAGCTTCGCGGCCCGCCCGAAAGCATGGGGCCGGGGGCGGGCTCCCGCGGGGCCTGCGGATTCGAACCACATGCCAGCCAAACAATCCAAACCAAACAGCGGCATTGACGTCCGGCTGCGGGAGGAAGCCCTCCTGCAGCGCACGGCACCCAACGCGCCAGGCAGCGAGCAGCGGGGAAGAGTGCTGCGGACGCCCGCCATCAACGATACCTTAACCGCGCTCCGTTCGCTTGGCTCCTTCAAGCTGTTCGCCGAAGAGGAATTGCAGGAAATCGTATCTCTTTGCCAAATCCAGCCATACCCCACGGATACGGACATTCTGAGGGAAGGGGAGCCTTCCGACAATCGCGTGTATTTTCTGCTCAGCGGCAGCGTCTCCGTATACGTGGCGGACAATTTTATTCTCTCCCTGAGGCGCTCCGGAGATATCTTCGGGGAAATGAGCCTGATCAGCGACGCTCCCCGCTCCGCGACGGTGAGGACCGATGACGATACGATCCTCCTCGAAGTGAATTCCGCTCTCACCTTCGACCCCGGCGAGGAGTACTATTATAAATTCCGCTATTACTTCAGCCGCATGTTCAACGCCATCCTGACCGACAAGCTGCGCATGACCTCGGAGCGGGCGAGGCTGTACGAGGATGCCGTCAAACAATCCACCCAGGCCACGGAGCAGAGCGCGGGGCTGCAGGAGCAAATCCGGCAGCACCTGGACCAAATCCGGGTTTATTCCCACCTGGTGGAGAGCGCCAAGGACGCCATCCTGATCGTCAACACTTCGGAAGTGATCCTGGAAGCCAACTCCGCTCTGGAGATCGAATTCGGCGTACAGCCGCGTAAAGTAACGGGCGTTGCCATCTCGGAGCTGCTGAAAGTTCCCGGAAGCGATGATGAAACCTGGAAAGGGATGTTCGCCGAGGCGTCCTCGGGCGGTTGGCAGGGAGAGGTCGCGGTGGCGAAGGACGGCGCGGAGCCGATTCCCGCGGAATGCTCCATTTCACTGGTGCAGGACGAGAATGCCGAATCCCTGGCCTTTTCCGTCATTCTGCGCGATATTCGCCAGCGGAAACGCTACGAGGAGCAAATCCTGAATCAGAGCAAGCAACTGGAGAGTGCCAACCAGGAATTGCTGGAGTTGGACCGGCTGAAGGACAATTTTATGACCCTGGTCTCCCACGAATTGCGCACCCCCTTGAGCTCGATTATCGCCTACTCCGAAGCCCTTAACATAGAGGGCATGGTCGAGGATGAGGAGCGCGGGGAATTTCTGGACACCATTCACAGGGAAGCCGTCCGGCTCGGCGACCTGGTCAACAAGGTCATTGCCATCTCCATGATTGAAAGCGGCCAGATGCTGTTTGAATTCCAGGAAGGCCGGTTGGACGAACTGGTGCGGTTCATGGCGGCGAATTTCAAGCCGCAGGCGAAGGAAAAAAATCTCGAAATCACCGTGCGGATCGAACAGGAATTTGAACCGACCCGGTTCGATCCGGCAAAAATGCAAGATGCCCTGCACCAAATTTTGGACAATGCGTTAAAATTTACCGAGGAGGGATCCATAGAGGTGCATGCCTCCCAGGAAGGGAAGGAATCGTTGATTCAGGTGCGGGATACGGGTAAAGGAATGGAAGGCAACCTCGCCATTGGGTCGCGGAACAAATTCGACTGGGTTGAAAATATAAGGTATCACCAAAGTGGCATCGGCCTCGGGCTGCCGCTTTCCTTCTTGATCGTAGACGCCCATTCGGGTCAAATGGAGCTAAAAAGCGCCACTGGCAAGGGAACCACCGTCTCGATCAGGCTCCCCCACAGTCCCGCAGCGCCCAAGGCCCCCGCCCGGAGTGGGTAGGCCCGCACCAAGTTGTCCTTATCGGAGCAGATCAGGTGTTTAGCCGATTTCGCAAAGACTCCTCCCCGGATTCCGGGGGCCGGGCAGCCGCCGACGGTGGCGCCACGGGCTTCGCGGCGATTCTGCAAAAAGGGATCATTCTGCAAAAAGAGCGCATCGAACTGCTCAAGGAAGGTCTGGTCAAGGGGCTGGAATTCTTCGATAAATTCAACGAATCCCGCCTCGAACTGGCGTTCACGTCCTTTGACGAGGACATGAAGAAAGCCCTCTACGAGGTGCTGTTTCTGCTTCACGTGAACGATCCCAGCTTTTCGGAATTGAAGTATACGGCCACCGATGTGGTGCATGCCGGCGGCACGGAGCGCGACAACAGCTACGAGACGACCGCGGACCTGTACGTGGAAAACGCCCCCCACGGAGTGGAGGGGCTGGACAGGCTTTCGGACATATTCAGGGAGGACTTCCAAGCGCACATCAAGGAAGTGTTCGGGATGGATGTCCCGGTCGGCTCGGCCTATGGCTTCTGCCCCATCGTGAGCATTCACTCCCTGGGCTCCATCGGCACCGTGGGCCACAAATCCCGCGCCTCGGACTTGGACCTGCAGGTACAATACGAGTTGGAACCGTTCGTGGCGGATACCTCCCAATTGAACAACGAGGTCTTTTCCGATGCGATCGCCGCCGAGACGAAATACTGGACCAACCGCTTGCGGGCGCAGCAGAAACTGTCGCCTGAGGCCATGAAGGACCCAAAGATCGCCGAGCCGCTGCGGGAGAAGGCCAATCAGCAGATCGTCAAGAGCTATCCCAAGCTGTTCCACTATCTGGTCTCCAGGAAGGGAGACTTCAACGCGGATATTCAGAGCGGAGGGGGCCAGGCCCTGCGCGGTCAGTTGCTGCACGAGTTGATTCTGCTGATGAAGCGTTCCACCCAGCTCACCCGGGGCGCGGAGATGAAGAAGCGGGAGATCCTGATAAAGGAGCGGATCAACCGGGTGCAGGACTACATCGCCAAGAAGTATCCCCACGCGGAGATTTATCTGTTCAGCTGTTCGAACGACAACTACCGGAAGGGCAGGCACGGCACGACCCTGGAGTCCAAGGAGTCCTCCGGCTCCGCCTACGAGTTGATACTGAACTACGAGACGCTGATGCCGGGCATCCAGATCACGCCGATGGTGCCCACCCATTTCCTGCTGCCCAAGTTCATCAACGACGATCCGGCCGCTTACGAGCGCATCATGGACTATGTGCGCTTCGGGGTCATTGACATCTACAACGACGTGAAGCTCCGCCTGTGCAACCTGGGCCCCACACCGGATCTCACCATAGACTATGTGGGCAAACACTCCGGCGCGATATACTGGGAAGCTTTCAAGGCCTCCTCGGGCAATCTGCCCAAGGCGCTGCTGAATCTGCTCCGCTACGAGATGCTGCTGGACAAGCGGATATCCAAGACGAATATCCAGATTCTCAAGGACCCCAAGTACCTGGGGCAGTTCGAAACCCCCAAGCCCAAGGACCCCACGCCGGAAATCGAGGCGATGGTCAACGGCCTGACGGGAATTCCCAACTGGCCGCTCACGGAGATGGAGGAGCGCTTTCCAAAGCTGCTGCAAGACCCCTGGTGGCTGCGCTACAAATCCCTCAAGGTGGGCTTCCACGAGGAAAAAGGCGTTCCGGGATTGGAGGCGAAAGAGCGCAAGTTGATGTCAAAGAACATTGATCTGTGCTTTGCCCTGCACGTGCGCCTGTCCGACGTTTTCACGAAACCCGGGGACACGCGCCCCTTTGACACCCATCGCGAGCAGGTGCTGATCGAGTTCCTCAAGCGGGCCTTTCCCCCCATTTCGCCCAAGCGCACCTTCCTGGAGCACTTGTTCATCGGCGAGGTGCGCTCGGTGCATCAGTTCGAGACCGAATTGCGGGAGCTGTTCAAGTCCACCCTGAAACGGGTGAACCAGAAGATTGCGGACCTCAAGCTTCAGCACGAGAGCAATCTGAAGGAATTCGAAATCTGGTTCCACTACTATCAGCAGAATTTCGAACCGCCTCCCAACGTGGTGCCGCGCAGCATCATGGTCAACCTCACGGTGCCCCGCGGAAACCTCCAGATAGGCTACAAAATAGATGAGGGCTGGTTCTTCCGCTCGCAGCAGAAGCAGTCCAGCGTCGGCAAACGGTTCGACACCTTCGGCATGCTGGATCATCTGCCCGACGAGGTGGTGCTGCGGGAGAAATCCGGCTTTCTGGCCGGCTTGGCCGACGCGGTGGTCAACGGCTACTACGGCCTCATCAACCAGGGCACGCTCAAGGAAACCCGCACCGCGATCGAATTCGACGCCAAGTACATGGATCTCGGCAACCGGGTGGACAATGAGCTGGCTTTTCTCAGGCCCGATTCCCTGCACCGGATATTGGACCACATCATCGAATTCTTCCCCTACCAGCCCTACAACTATCTGGATTGCATCAAGAAAAAGCGGGAAGTGACCGAAATGGTGGTGATGGTCAATCTGTTGAAATTCGGCCGCCTGTCCATCCTTTCACGGGACAACCTGAGGACGTGGTACTGCGACGAGTACGACCACCCGGACATGTTCAGGCGTTCCCATTCCCTGCGCCGGGACATCCGGGCGCTGGTGAGCTCGAAATCCCTCCACATTTCCCTGGCGAAATTCCTCAAAAGCAGGGGCGTCAACCCGGCCAAGGTCGCCTTTGCCACCTGGGTCAACCCCAACAGCGTGGACACGGGCCACTCCGCGCAGCAGTTTCCGCAGAAGGAAAAGGAACTGGGCGGTGTCCTGAAACAGATCATCTTGCAGGTGCATGGAAAGACCGCCCCCCCGAAAAGTCCCCCCGGGCCCCCGATAACCGCGGTAAACTAGTCTTGTCCCTCCGACTCGCCATCGCGCTGGTGGTGCTGGCCGCCGCCCTGGCCTACGCCATGTTCAAGTTGCGGCGCCCTCCCCGGCCCACTTCCCCCCGCAAAATAACGGAAGCGCCGCCCGGGGGGGAGGATGAGGCCCGGCGGTAAGCCGCACCCCTCCCGCAAGAAAGCAGGCTCAACCTTTCTTCAGGCGAATTTTCTGTTTTCTGCGCACGATTTTT